>JADFZT010000032.1 GCA_015232395.1 Magnetococcales bacterium
GGGGCAGCATGTGCGCCGGGTGGCGGAAAGCTCCCGATTGCTGTCTCCTCGGAAAACTATCCTCACTTGAGGCCATGCCTTGCGGAGCCGTGAAACCAACCACTTCAGCATGGCACCAGCATGTTTGGCTGCGTCGATGTTGGCCGGGCGCAAGTAGGACACCAAAGGTTGGTCGCCACAAAAAACGTACAGAGGCAAAAAGCAATAATGGTCGTAATAGCCGTGAAAAAACCGACGATCCTGTTTCCCGTGAACAGGGTCGTCGGTGGCATCAAAATCCAGAACCAACTCTTTGGGAGATTCTTTGAATGAGGAAATAAACTGATCCGCCATCACGTTGTGAAAGGCCCAAAATATCTCCCGGTCCGCTTTGTTTTCCCAGCGGCACAAGGTCGAACTGCTGGCCAATCGTTCATCCCGGTCAACCCCAGTCTGAAATCCAGGATCATCACGAAGGGTCAGATGATCATTCAAATCCTCGTAACCCAAAGCAATTCCAAAAACCCTTTGCCGAACCAAATCATGAACGGTGTGAATGACCTTGTCAGGATCCCGATAATCTTTCAAACAACTGGCTACGGCAGCCGTCAAACCCAAAAGCCGATCCGTTTGCCTCAAAAGCAAAACCCCACCATCGCTGGTGACATCTCCTCCACTAAATTCACCCTCCACCTTGCGCCGTTTGCAGGCTGGAAATCCAAACAATTGTCCGGTACGATCTGTCATGGTGAAACCTCCCCTTTGATATGGTGTAAGCAACTAAATTATAAGGGATTATACGAGGTTTCACCACTTTTATAATGCAATATCCGGGCTAGTTCTTTCCGGGTGGGAGAGGGCGTTTTGTGGATTCTTTTTTTGGCAGGTACTATATGATTGAATGTTTTTTAGATAAAGCGGAGCGATCCGGCAGGCAGTTCATCTGGTTGCGCTGATCCTCTCCCTGGTTGTTGGTTACAGCGACCCCTTGATTTGGCGGATGGGAACATCATCCTGACCAGATGTTACCAAACGTATGAGCTGTTTATTGTGGTCCAGAGGTGTCTCTTTTTGTTGGATCTTTTTTTCCCCCACACCTGTAAGAAGAGATGCCCCCACTCTTCCCGGGTCGGATCGACCAAGCCCTTTTTTGTGAGATGGCCATTTCCGCGTAGAGGTTGAACGGTTGCCCTTCAAACCCCATCCATCAGCTGTTTCCAGGCGTAGAAAACCCGGGTACCGCCGCGCCTTCTGGCAGCTGTCGGTGGGGTTGCTCTGTCTGTTGGTGGCAGGAGAAGCTTTCCCCCGGGACGAGCGTCAGGTGGCTTATGCCGTCAAGGCAGCCCTCATCTTCAAGCTGGCCAAATTTATCGACTGGCCAAAAAACGTGGTTCAGAGTGAGACCCTCCATTTTTGCCTGGTCGGACCTGATCGTTTCGGCACCTCTCTTAAAACCTTGGTACGTAAGCCGGTTAAGGGGATGCAGGTGATCAATCTGGGGGGGCGGGGGGAGGAAACGGGTCTGGATGGTTGCCAGATTGTTTTTTTCAGTGACGATAATCCAGAGAAGCAGCAGACGTTGCTTTTACAATATGGTCGCCACCCCATGATGACCATCAGTGATCAGCCCGGTTTTTTGCAACGGGGGGGGATGCTCTATCTGGGCCGTAAAGGCAAAAAAATGGCCATCACCATTAATCGATCCGCCGTGCAAAGATCCGGCCTGCAAGTGAGTGCTCTGCTGTTTCAGTTGTCCCTGGTGGTGACGGATGATCTGCCGGGGAGAGACCGATGAGATGGGGGCGTAAGGGGATGTTTAAAAGCTATTCACAGCTCTCTTTGGCGGACAAACTGCGCGCTCTGGTGTTGATCACCACCACCAACGCATTGCTCTTTTCTTCCCTCATTCTGGTTTCAGTGGAAGTCTATTCTTTTGTGAAAGAGTCCCGGGAGCAAACGGCGGCACTCTCCCGGATTATCGGCCAGAATACCAGCGCCGCTTTGACCTTTGACGATGGGACGTTGGCGATCTCGGTTTTGGATAGCCTGGATGCGGTCCCCGGCATTCTTTCAGCCCGACTCTTTAACGCCCAGGGGGAGATTTTTGCCGATTATCTGCGGCCCGGTTCCTCCAGAGCCCCACTCAACCAACCTTATCAAGGGTGGAAACCCCTGAAGGGAGAGAAGGGGCGGCAGGCCTACTATCGCTATCAACTGGACAGAATGTTTATCGAAAGTCCGGTGGTTTTTGATGGGGAGGTCATCGGCCATCTTTCCCTGAGTGCGGATTTGACCCCGCTCTTTAGCAATGTACTGATTTATCTGGCCATCGTTTTTACCGTGGTGTTGATCACCCTGTGGCTGGCAGCTTTTCTTTCCCGCCGACAGCAAAATCGCATGATCGAACCCATCCTGGTTTTGTCCAAGGGGATGGCGGATGTCTCCACCCGAAAGGATTTTTCCATTCGGGTGGAGCACGATGCCCAGGATGAACTGGGGGGGTTGATTACCGGCTTTAACTTTATGCTGGAGACCATCAGCGAGCGTGATCAGGAACTGGAACGTTACCGCTCGGAGTTGGAACTCCAGGTGGACAAGCGCACCCGGGAGTTGACCAATCTCAACCTGGATCTCAAGGAGGCGGTCGCCCAGGCGCTACAGAGCAAGGAGCAGGCTGAAACGGCCAACCAGGCTAAAAGCGACTTTTTGGCCAAAGTGAGTCATGAGGTCCGCACCCCCATGAATGCCATCATCGGCATGGCTGAATTGATGATGACCCAACGGCAGGATTTGACGGAAAAGCATCAGCATTATGTGAAAACCGTCCTGCGTTCCGGCCGGTTGCTGCTGATTATCATCAACGATATTTTGGACTTTTCCAAGATTGAAGCAGGCCGCTTGACCCTGGACCGGCAGGCCTTTGATCTCAAGCTGTTGCTGGCGGATCTGGCCGATCTGTTCCGGGAGCGCATCGAAAGTTTGGGGCTCCAGTTTGAATTGACCACCGACAACGCCCTTCCCAGCCACTATTGGGGCGATCCCAACCGTTTAAGCCAGATTTTGATCAATCTTTTGGGCAACGCCCTTAAATTTACCGAAGAGGGGTCCATTATTTTGCGGGTGGGGGTGATGCGTCCCAGCACCACCACCCCGATGATCCGTTTTGAGGTTCAGGATACCGGTATCGGCATCTCCGGGGAGGTCAAGGAGAGCATATTCGGCGCTTTCAGGCAGGCGGACGACTCCATCAATCGGCGCTTCGGCGGCACCGGGCTGGGCTTGGCCATCTGTAGCGGTCTGGTGGAGCAGATGCATGGTCGCATCGGTGTTGAAAGCGAAGAGGGGGAAGGGGCGCGTTTTTGGTTTACCGTGCCCCTGGAACGCTCTACCCGGGAGCAACTCCCCCAGGAACGCCGGACCACCCCCACCGCTTCTGCCGATGATCTGGAAGCGTTTGCCCAATACAGCGCCAAAGTGCTCCTGGTCGAAGACAACATGGTCAATCAGGAGGTGGCCAAGGGGACTTTTACCCTTTATGGCTGCCAGGTGGTGACCGCCAACGATGGTCGCCAAGGGTTGGAGGCCTTTGGCAAGGAGTCCTTCGATCTGGTTTTTATGGATTGCGGCATGCCGGTGATGGATGGTTTTGAGGCAACGCGACAGATGCGCGCCTTGGAAGAGAAGAGCGGGCGCACGCGCACTCCCATCATCGCCCTCACCGCCCATGCGGTGCAGGGTACCCGGGAATCCTGCACCCGGGCGGGTATGGATGATTTTGTCACCAAGCCTTTCCATCTGGGTCAAATTCGTGCGGTATTGGATCACTGGCTGCCCGACTCCACCCACAGGCCTCCCCTGCCTCCGGCATCCCTGGCCACCTCTGACCAAACCGGCCTCCCGGCGGCCTCTTCCCAAGAGAGCCCGGCCCCTGAGCTGGATTTGGAAATCATTCAGCGTTTGCGCGCCATGGGAGAGCGGACCGGCAGCGATATTCTCGGCAAGATGATCCAGCTGTTTATCGATCAAGTGCCCAGCCAGATGGAAAAGATCCAGCTGGCCTCAGCGGAAAAAAATTGGGAAGTGGTTTGGACCACGGCCCACAGCTTGAAATCAGCCAGTGGGAATTTGGGGGCGGGGGGGCTGTCGGACCTTTTCCGCCAGTTGGAGCACGATGCCAAGGGGGAAAAAGAGGTGGAAAATCTCCTGCAACGCATCACCGAGCAGATCCCGGGGGTGGTGGCGGCGTTGAAAACGCAACGTGAGACCTGATTCATTCAGGCCGTTTTTTTTAATATATGGATGTTTTTCCGACAGAACGAATGGAATACCCAAAGGTTGGTCCCATGACAAACAGACCCAAGCCCCTTTCAGGCTCCCGCATTTTGATTGTGGATGACGAGTTTGCCGAGCGACTCCCCATGCGCGCCACCCTGGAAGGGGAAGGATTTGAGATCGAGGAGGTTGAAAACGGGCAGCAGGCCTTGGATATACTGGAAAAAGAACATTTCGATGGCATTGTGCTCGATGTGGTGATGCCCGGCATGAACGGTTTTGAGGTGTGCCAACGGATCCGCCGGTTAGCTACGTGTCGCCTGCTGCCGATCCTCATGGTGACCGGTCTGGATGATCACGGCTCCATCAATCAAGCCTATCAGGCGGGGGCGACCGATTTTTTGACCAAGCCGGTCAACTGGGATCTGGTAGGGCATCGGGTACGCTACCTCCTGCGTTCCAGCCGCGCCGCCCGGGAGTTGGACGATAGCCGGCGGGATCTGGAGGAAAAACAGAAACTGATCGACTCCTTTGTTGAAAATTCACCCTCTGCCATCAGCATCAAGGGGTTGGACAGGGTCTACCAGATGGTTAACCCGGAGTTCGAGCGCTCCTGTGTCAAGTCGGTTGCAAGTGTCCCGGGAAGTGTGGATGGGGAACTGTTCCACGCTGAGTATGCTGAAATAATTCAGAAAAATGACCAGACAGTCCTGGAAAAAGAGAGCCCCATGCGTTTTGAGGAGTTCTGCCGCAAGGGGGGCTGCGACAAAATTCAACTCTCGGTGCGCTTTCCCATCGTCGGCTCCAATGGCCAACCCACCGGCATCGGTTGCATCTCCACCGACATTACCGAACTCAAAAGAGCCCGGGAAAGTTTGCTTTTGGCCAGAAATGTGATCGAAAGCACCCATGAAGCCATTGTCATTACCGATGAAAATGCCAATGTTCTGGATGTTAACAGCGCCTTTGTAACCATGCACGGCTACTCCCGGGAAGAGGTGCTGGGCAAAAATCCGAAAATGTTGCAGTCCGGTCGCCACGACGAGACCTTTTTTCAGGAGATGTGGCAGGGGCTGGCCAAGGAGGGCCTCTGGTCGGGGGAGGTGTGGGACCGGCGGAAAAACGGCGAGATTTTTCCCAAACAGCTGACCATCTCTTCCGTGGCCAATCGCCAGGGTCAAATCCAATATTATGTCGGCATCTCCAGGGATATTACCCGACAAAAGGCCACCGAGGAAAAACTCCATCAGTTGGCTTTTTACGATCCACTGACCAACCTGCCCAACCGCACGCTGTTTCGGGATCGATTGATGCACGAAATCGACCTGGCCGCCCGGCGGGGAGATGAGTTTGCGGTGCTCTTCATCGATCTGGATCGTTTCAAAAACGTCAACGATTCCCTGGGCCATGAGGTGGGGGATGAGCTGTTGGTTCAGGTGGCCCAGCGTATCCAGAGCTGTCTGCGCAAGAGTGATACTGTCGCGCGTATAGGCGGGGATGAATTTACGGTGATTCTGGCCACGGAAATGGGCTCCCACGGCTATGGCCAGGTGGCGGACAAGATTATTCAAAAGCTGCGTGAGCCTTTCATGTTGCGGGATCGGCAGTTTTTTATCGGTGCCAGTATCGGCATCGTGCTCTTTCCGGGGGATGCCGATAGCTTTGAGCTGCTCACCCGCCATGCCGACACCGCCATGTATCGCGCCAAGGCCTCCGGTGGGGGCAATTATCGCTATTTTTCGCCGGAGATGGATGCAGAAAACATGTTTCGGCTCTCCCTGGAGGAGGAGTTGCACCAGGCTTTGGAAAAAAACCAGTTGGCGCTTCACTATCAACCCAAGATCGATCTTGCCTCCAATCGGGTGGCGGGGGTAGAGGCGCTGGTGCGTTGGCAGCATCCCGAGCGGGGCATGATCTCCCCCGCTGATTTTATTCCCCTGGCTGAAGAGACCGGTTTGATCGTGCCTATGGGAATTTGGGTTCTCAAGACCGCCTGCCAACAAGCCAAGGCCTGGATCGACCAGGGATTTGAAAATATTCGGGTGGCGGTTAATCTATCCGGTCGCCAATTTCAGGACCCGGAACTGTTGGCCAAAATCCGTAATCTCCTGGAAATTCATCAGCTGCCTCCCGGAGCCATTGAGCTGGAAGTGACCGAGAGTGTGGCCATGGATGATGTGGAAAAAACCGTGGCCATTCTGGATGATTTTCGTAAGCTGGGGCTGCACATTTCAGTGGATGATTTTGGCACCGGCTACTCTTCGTTGAGCTAT
This sequence comes from Magnetococcales bacterium, assembly GCA_015232395.1. Classification (NCBI taxonomy): domain Bacteria; kingdom Pseudomonadati; phylum Pseudomonadota; class Magnetococcia; order Magnetococcales; species Magnetococcales bacterium. The sequence continues at coordinate 6,525 of JADFZT010000032.1, forward strand.
CTGAAGCGGCTGCCTCTGGACAGCCTCAAGGTGGACCAATCCTTTGTTCGGGATTTGACCCGCAACTCCGACGATGCCGCCATTGTCGACTCCATCATCTCCCTGGCTCGGGCCATGGATCTCAAGGTGGTGGCCGAAGGGGTGGAAACAGCCCTGCAATTGGAATTTTTACGGGAAAAACTGTGCAGTGAGATCCAGGGGTTTTATTTTTCCCGTCCCCTGCCGGCACAGGATGTGAGTCTATTGTTTGATCAATTGTTCGATAGCGGGAGTTGATCTGATCTTGGGCATGAAGCGGCTGAAACAGATTTGGCCATAAAGTCTGTTCAACGGGTAGGGTGATCCAAAAGCCGGTAACCTTACCGGCGTTGGAGAGCGAGGGGAAAGTAGACCATGGCGCAAGCCGAAAAGCCGCGTATTTTGATTGTCGATGACATGGTCATCAACATCAAAGTGCTGTCGGACCATTTGAAACCCCACTATCAGGTTCAGGTAGCCACCAACGGCCCCAAAGCCCTGGAGATTGCGGCGGAGGAGCCCCGGCCCGACATGATCCTCCTGGATATCATGATGCCTCAGATGGATGGCTATACTGTTTTGACCCGTTTGCAGGCCGATCCCGGTACTCGAGACATTCCAGTGATTTTTTTGACCGCCAAGGATGCCGAGGAGGATGAAACCCGGGGGTTGGCCATGGGGGCGGTGGATTATATCACCAAGCCCTTCTCTCCCCCCATCGTCAAAGCCCGAATCAAAACCCACCTCTCTTTGCAGCAGAGCATCCGGGAGATGATGCGGGCCCAGCTGAAAGCCCAATCCCTGCAAAAGCAGGTGGGGGCGCTCAACAGCAACCTGGTGAAGGAAGCGCTGAAAAACCCGGAGGCTTTTGCTGAAATCGTCACCATCAGTCCCCAGATGCGGACCATTTTTCACTACATGGAGGCGATTTGCGATTCCGGGGAGCCGGTGTTGGTGACGGGGGAGACCGGAGCAGGCAAGGAGTTGATCGCCCGGGGGTTGCACCGTCTGGGAGGAAGAGCTGGCAAGCTGGTCTCGGTGAATCTGGCTGGCCTTGATGACGAAACCTTTTCCGATACCCTGTTCGGCCACACCAAGGGGGCCTTTACCGGGGCCAATCAGGATCGCAAGGGGTTTATCAGCCAGGCCGAGGGGGGAACGCTTTTTCTGGATGAAATCGGCGATCTGCTACCCGCCTCCCAAATCAAGCTGTTGCGACTTTTGCAGGAAAAACTCTACTACCCGTTGGGGGCGGATACCCCCAGCCGAATGGACGTGCAGATCATTGCCGCCACCCACCGGGATCTTCAGGCCCGGATGAATGAAGGCCATTTTCGTCAGGATCTCTTTTTTCGACTTTCAGCGCATCATATTCGCATACCGGCTCTGCGGGATCGTCGGGAGGATATTCCACCTCTCACCTTTCATTTTTTGGAGGAGGCGGGCAAAGCCATGGATCGTCCCCCTCTGGACCCCCCACCGGAGCTGCTCCAGCTGTTGGAGACCTACCATTTTCCCGGCAATGTGCGGGAGTTGCGCGCCATCGTTTTTGATGCCGTGGCCCAGCATCGAACGGGGGCGATCCTCTCCATGAAAAGCATCCAAAAAACCATCGAGGAGCGCCGCTCTGGTCACCATGGCGCCACTCGGTCGATCTTGAGCAGCACGCCCGATCACTCCTCTTTCCAGATTGAAGGCTCTCTACCCACCCTGGAGGAGGCTGAAAATGTGTTGGTGAGCGAAGCGATGCGCCAAGCCAAAAACAATCAGGGGATTGCCGCCTCCCTCCTGGGGATCTCCCGTTCCGCTTTGAACCGCCGTTTGAATCGTCGTCTGAGGCATCTGCTCGATACCCAAGAGTGACCCGAATCCTCTCTTCCCCCACCCGCCCCTTGAGGCTTCTGTTCGACACCCACAATCCAATCCAGTCCCTTCGGGAGCGCTCCCTTTCAGGGGGGTGCACCAAAGTGAACCTGTGCACACGCTGTGGTTGACCTGAATGATTGTCGTAACTTGATGAAAATCAAATCTATTTGATCATCTGTCCCTATTTCTGGCAGGCCCCCCCTGTGCAAAATGGTCTACCCATTTCCGGGGTCGGAATCACTTCTTTGGTGAAGGATATCTGGCTGTTTTGTAAGGTTATCTTCAGGTTTGTGTGGGTTTGGTCCGGTTCTTGTTCTGTAAGGGGCAGGGGAAGAGAGCCCATCCGGGGTGTTCCAAGCCTGGATCCGGGTAACCTCTGGCACTTGGAAAGTGGGTCTATCTCGATGGTGGGTAAGGAGACGATGCTCAGGCAGGCCTGTTTTTACATTTTAAGAGTGTTTTTGTTGCATGGATAAAATATGGCAGAGAAAACAAAAAACGTGATACCGTGGAGAATTAGGCGTTAAATGCCACATTTCGCTCATAGGTTCCTTCCAGGTCAATTTGCCAAGCCGGTTTGAGTGCGGTTTGAGAGGCTTGCTTCACTTCTGCTGAAGGGCAATCGATCTGATCTTTTCAGTTTCAGGTTTGCCCAAGCAGGGGTTCCACTGGATGGTACAGCTGGATACAAAAATAACGGTACGAAGGGGAGGATCATGAATCAAGTTGGCAGGAAGAGTAGCAAAGGTTGGATCCCGAAGGGCGTTTTGGGGCTGTTGGCGGGCTTTTCCCTGATCGCCAGCGCCCAGGCCGAAACCTTCGACGATGTGTCGAGTGATCGCTGGGGGTATGAATATATTGAAACCCTGGCTGAAAATGCCATCACCAGCGGCTGTGACAGCTCCAACTATTGCCCGGACAGTGATCTGCAACGGGCGGAGATGGCGATTTTTCTGCTGCGGGCGCAATATGGCTCGGACTATTCTCCTGATACTGCCACCGGCAGTGAATTTGACGATGTCTCTTCAAGTTTTTGGGCGGCCAGCTATGTGGAGCGGCTGGCGGAACTGGGTATCACCGCTGGTTGTGACGACAGCAACTTTTGCCCCAGCCGGGACATCACCCGCTCGGAGATGGCGATCTTTCTGCTGCGCACCAAATATGGCTCGGATTATTCCCCCCCCACAGCCACCGGGACTGTTTTTGGGGATATCTCTTCGGACTATTGGGCGGCTTCATTTATCGAGCAGCTGGAGACCGAAGGGTGGGCGGACGACACCCTGGATACCACCCGGGAGTGCGACGACGGTGATTTTTGCCCCAGCCTCACCATCAACCGCGCTGAAATGGCGGTTTTTTTGGTTCGGGTCTTTGAGCTGACCGGCAGCAGTGATACCGGCTCCGGCTCCGATGTTGAATTCAGCGCCTCCCCCACTTCCGCCGCCATGGCTGCGGATGGCACCTCCCAGCAGGCGTTTGTCCTCTCCGGTGGTGACGAGGACCGCACCTACACCTTCACAGTTGCCAATTCCGGCGGTGGTTTTGCTTCCACCGACAACAGCACCGACACCATCACCTATACCGCCGGTTCCAGCAGCCAGACCAGCGACATTCTCACCGTCACCTGGATCGATGATCAGAATGCCACCGGCACCGTTTCCATTCCCATCTATCTGGGTGAGGAGGCGGGAGCGGGCAGTGGCAACTCCGTGATCTATGTCGATGACTCCGCCACCGGCAACAACAGCGGTGTCGCCTGGGCCCACGCTTTTACCGACCTCTCCGATGCCTTGGACAGCGCCTCATCCGGTGATCAAATCTGGGTGGCAGCGGGTACTTATACCCCGTCCAGCATTCCTTCCACCGTTCCGGATGAGGGGACGGGCAGTCGTTACTACGCCTTTGAGATGAAGGAGGGGGTTTCCATTTATGGTGGTTTTGCTGGCAGCGAAATTTCCCGGGAGGCCCGGGATTGGGAGGCCAATGAGACCATTTTGAGTGGGGATCTGGGTACCCTGGATGACACCAGCGACAATGCCCATCATGTGGTTTACGGTGCCACGGATGCCCTGCTTGATGGCTTCATCATTGAGGATGGCTACGCGATCCTGGAGGATGGCGAAGTGAGTGTGGGCGGCCCGGAAGAGATTTTCGGGCTCAGTTCCGATGAGTATACCCTGCTGCGCATCCTGAATGGGGTCTGGAGCGTCGCCGGTGGCGGCATGCTCAACATCCAGGTGGATCCCACGGTCCGCAACGCCACCTTCCGCAACAACACCGCTCAGAAGGGCGGGGCAGCCTACAACATGGTGCGGGATGTCTATCCCGACACACCTGGTGATGACCTTCAAGCACCGCGTTTTGAAAACGTCCTCTGGGAGGATAACTATGGCACAACCCGGGGTGGCGCCATCAACAACGACTTCAACACCGACAGCGTTCATGTCAACAACATTTTCCGTGGCAACGAATGTCCGGCCAAGGGTGGGGCGATCTACTCGGATGCAGGCAACCAACCCGAGATCGTCAACTCCCTCTTCTACGACAACGACTCTGAGCGGGGGGGCGGGATTGTCAACGACGGCACCACCTCCAGCAAGATGATCTACGTCACCATCGCCGAAAACAATTCCGACGATATCGGTGCCGCTCTCTATCAGGGAACCTATTCCGCCGGGGGATCCACCAACGATCCCCAAGCGGTGGAGAGCTTGATTCTCGGCAACACCACCGGCTCCTCGCCATCCTCCATCAGCAACTGGCACGATGATGCGGTGATCAACACCGACTCCATCATCGAAGAGACCGATGGCACCTACACCCTGACCGAGGTGTTTAACGATCCGGACAACGACGATTATGAGCCCATCGGCGACTATGCCGACAAGGGATGGAGCTTTACCCGGGTGGTGGATGGGGCTTTCGATACGCTGGATAACTTGACCAGCCGCGAATCCTCTGTCGATGCCGGTAACGATGCTTTTGACTCCTTATATCCCACCTTTGCGCCGGAGGCTGGGCCGAATGATTCAGCGGTGCTCCATGTAGACGCGGGTGTCTCTGCCAGTGGCGATGGCTCCAGTTGGGATTCTGCCTACCAGGGGCTGGATGAAGCGTTGGAAAATGCCCGGGAAGGTCAGGAGATCTGGGTGGCTGAGGGAACCTATAAACCCACCAGCGACAGCGACCGTTCCGCCGCATTTGTGATGTTGGAGGATATCAACGTCTATGGTGGTTTCTGCGGCACCGAGAGCAGCACCGATGAGCGGGGCGACAGCTGTCCGTCCGTGCTCTCCGGTGATATCGGCACCGAGGATGACAGCAGCGACAACTCCTACCATGTGGTGGTGGCTGCTCCTTCGGGTACATTGGATGGTTTCACCATTGAGGAGGGTAAAGCTGACGGTGACTATTGGCACGCCAGAGGGGCCGGGATGTTGGTCTATTTTGGCAGCTCGCCCACCTTGAACGACATCACCTTCCAGAACAACGAAGCCATCGAAGGGGCCGGGCTCGCCGCTTATGACGATGCCATGCCGACTTTGACCGACGTTGTTTTTATCGACAACACCGCTGAACGGGCGGGTGGGGCGCTCCTTCGGGATGGTTCAAATGCGACGCTTACCAACGTTACCTTCACCGATAACACCGCCACCGACCGGGGTGGGGCGCTCTATATCGACTATGGCGCAAGTCCCACGGTGACCTCCTCCACCTTCACCGGCAATGTCAGTACGGGCAATGGCGGCGCAGTCTATATCGACGACAACGCCTCCCAGGTGGGGAGCACTTCCCCTTCCTTTGATAGTTGCACCTTCAGCAACAACGTCACCTCCATCCGGGGCGGAGCCATGGCGGTTTATAACGAAGTGACCGAAGTGACCCTTGTCGACTCCACCTTCACCGGCAACCAAGCGGTCTCCGGCGGTGGCGCGATCTCCATGGACTATTCCGCGACGCTCTACTACGAAAACAACACCTTCACCTCCAACACCTCTACGACAGGTGAGGCGGATGTGGATGTGAGTGATGATTCCACCTACGCCGAATCCGGTTCTGAAGGGACCGGTGATGGGCCTCCGGATGGCGAAGGGCCTCCGGATGGTGAGCCGCCCACCAAATCATAAACCCCTCCTGGTTGGCTGCGTTGGTTGGATCGGCGCAGCCAGCCAGTTTTTTCCCTTGATCGTGAGTTCCTGGTCATACCGGCCTTTCTGCTAAGCTGAAGAGTATGATCAAAGGCTTTTCAACGATCATCTTGCACACCTGAAATTTTAATTCACTTCAAAATCAAGGTTTTCCAGAAAAATTGGGTATAGGAGACATGGCGATGAAGATCAGGATCAACAACACCTTTACAGCGTTTCTTCTGGCGGGTGCACTGGTCAGCCTGGCCAGCGCCAGTGAAACCCACGCGGCACAATATGTCGCTGTCGATACCGGCCAAACCGACTGCTACAGCATGCAGGGGGAAGTGATCACCTGTCGTGCTGAAGGTGAAATGCTTTATGGTCAAGATGCCCAATACGATACCAATGCCCCCAGCTTTACGCTGACGGATGATGAACTCGTCACCGACAACAATACCGGGCTCATGTGGCAGAAGGCCCACAACGAAACCAGACTCAACTATGACGCTGCTACCACCGCCTGTAGCGAGTTGGTGTTGGGGGGCTACAGCGATTGGCGGCTGCCCAACATCAAGGAGTTGATGACCATCGTCGATTTTTCCGGTACGGTTTCTGATAATGATGCGACTGAGCCGGATGATCCCTATGTTTTTGAGGACTATTTCGACATCGGTTATGACGAAACCCTGGCGCTGGATGGTACCCACGTCACCCAGATGATGGGGCAAACCTGGTCTTCTACAGCCAGGCCGGACCTCTCCACCTATAACTATTTTTACAATTTTCTGGATGGCCACCTGAAGAGCGACTCCAATTCCGATGAACTCGCCACCATGTTCTACCGCTGCGTGCGGGGGGATGAGATCGGCACGACTGGAGATTATACCGATAACGGCGACGCCACCATCACCGACAACAACACCGGAATGATGTGGCAGGAGTCCAATGGTGAGGAGTCGGATGGGGATTATCAGTTTACCTGGGCCAATGCCCTGGATTATTGCGAGAATCTGGAGCTGGCCGGGCACACCGATTGGCGACTGCCCAACGTCAAAACCCTGCACACCATCGTCGATTATACCAACGCTGATGAAGCCATCGACACCGACACTTTTATCCATAATGTGGATACCCAGAACACCGGTCCCTTTTTCTGGTCCAGCACCAACGATGAATATTTTGTCGACTATGCCAACTATATCTGCTTCGGGCCGTGTTGGAACTACACCTTTACCATGGATGTCCACGGTCCCGGGGCGCAACGTTCCGAATATCGGCGGGATAACGGCAATCTGCCTGAATCCATGGGCGATCAGGAAGATTTGATCCAGGCCGACAACTATGTCCGCTGTGTCCGGGACGCCTCAGGGGATGATGCTGGCACCAGCAGTGGGGAAGAGACCTTCGCCGACGTATCAAGTGATCGTTGGGGGTATGAATATATCGAGATACTCGCCGCCAACAGCATCACCAGCGGTTGTGACGCGGAAAACTATTGCCCGGAGAATGAACTCCAACGCTCGGAAATGGCTATTTTCCTGCTGCGCTCCAAAAATGGCTCCAGCTATGTGCCGTCATCGGCTACGGGGACGGTGTTTGACGATGTCTCCGCTGATTATTGGGCTGGAAATTTTGTCGAGGATCTGGCCGATCAGGGGATCACCAGCGGCTGTGACGACAGCAACTTTTGTCCAAGCCGGGAGATCACCCGCTCGGAAATGGCGATCTTTCTTCTCCGGACCAAATATGGCTCCGACTATACACCCTCCACGGCGACAGGGACGGTTTATGGCGATATCTCCTCCGACTATTGGGCGGCTTCGTTCATCGAGCAGCTCTATAATGAAGGTTTCGCCACCGACACGCTGGATACCACCCGGGAGTGCGACGAAGGCAACTTTTGCCCCAGCCTCGCCATCAACCGGGCGGAGATGGCCGTCTTTTTGGTAAAGACCTTCGGGCTTGAATAAAGGGATTTTAGGGGAAAGAGGGGCTGGGGCAGCCATGACAAAACCGTTTGGTCGAAATGAGATGGATCGTCATTCAAATTTACTTCTTATGATCTGGATGTCAGAGATCAAAATAAGAAAAGGGGAAATATCATGAATCGAAAGAGTCATCGGCGCCTCACCGGGGGGATTGCCAAGGGTATTTTAGGGTTGGCCGCTGGTTTTTCCTTGATGGCCAGCGCCCAGGCGCAAACTTTCACGGATGTCGCCACCGACCGCTGGGGCTATGAATATATCGAGGTTTTGGCTGAAGCCGCGGTGACCAGCGGTTGCGGTACGGATCTTTATTGTCCGGACAGCGATCTGCAACGGGCGGAGATGGCGATCTTTCTTCTGCGCTCCCTCTATGGTTCCGACCACGCCCCGGATACCGCCTCCGGTACTGAATTTGACGATGTGTCCAGCAGCTTTTGGGCAGCCAGCTTTGTGGAGGAGTTGAGCGAACTGGGGATTACCAGCGGTTGCGACGCCAGCAACTTTTGCCCCAGCCGGGATATCACCCGCTCGGAGATGGCGATCTTTCTGTTGCGCACCAAATATGGCTCGGACTATTCCCCTCCCAGCGCAACTGGAACGGTGTTTGGCGATATCTCCTCCGACTATTGGGCGGGGGCTTTTATCGAACAGCTGGATACCGAAGGGTGGGCGGATGACACTCTGGACACCACCCGGGAGTGTGACGACGGCAATTTTTGTCCCAGCCTGTCGGTCAACCGGGCGGAGATGGCGGTTTTTCTGGTGCGGGTCTTTGAGTTGGGAGAGGTCTCCGGCGATACCAGCGGCTCTTCCGATCCTCTGGCTGACGGCATCATCGCCGTGGATGAAGATGCTTCGGGATCTGGTGACGGCTCTTCCTGGGCCGACGCTTACACCTCTCTCTCTGATGCCATCGATGCTGCCAGCAGCGGGGATGAAATCTGGATTGCAGATGGCACCTACTATCCCACCGATGGCAGCGACCGCAGCGTTTCGTTCAACATGAAGGAGGGGGTCGATATCTACGGGGGGTTCGACGGGGCCGAGTCGAGTCGGGATGAGCAGGACGCTGCCACCAACATCACCATCCTGAGTGGGGATATCGGTACTTCGGGGGATAGCAGCGACAACAGCTATCACGTGCTGGTGGCTGCGGATGATGCGATCCTGGATGGCGTTACCGTCTCCGGTGGCAACGCCGATGCTTCGGTCACCGAAGGGGATAGCGACACCAACAGCTGGGAGCCCCTCAACGGCATGGGCGGCGGGATGTACATGGAGGATTCCATCTCACCCACCCTGAACAACGTCATCTTCACCGACAATACCGCTCTCGAAGGGGGCGCGATCTACGCCTATGACTATGCCCAGCCCCTGATCAGCAACTGCACCTTCAGCGACAACACCGCCGAGCGGGGTGGGGCGATCTTAAGCCGCAAGGGCTCCAATATTTATGTGGAGAACTCGGCCTTCAGTGGCAACGCCGCTGAATATCGCGGCGGGGCGATCCACCTGGACTACGGTACTGCCACCGATGAGGATGACTATTATCAGTGGGATCTCACCATCACCGGCTCCAGCTTTAGCGGCAACACCACCAACGGCAACGGCGGGGCGATCTATGCGGACAACACCTCCACCCAGCTGAATGAAACCATGGTCAACATTTCCAGTTCGACCTTCACCAGCAACACCGCACAATATTTGGGTGGGGCCATTTCCATCTTCAACAGTGCCCGGATCTCCGCCTCTGACAATACCTTCACCACCAATACGGCGGAACTGGGGGGTGGGGCGGTTTCTCTGGATTACAATGTGACCAATGCCACTCTGAGCAGCAACACCTACACGAGCAACACCGCCACTTCGGGAGAGGGCAGCATCGATACCCGCAACGACTCCTCTTATTCCGGGAGCGATGGGATTTGAGGCGATCCAGCTAACGGCAAGGGGGGGCGCAATCAGGTTTTACCCCTCTTTGGCAATCCAAGGATCGAACCCGGCATTGGCCCTGTACGACAAGATCTATTCAGAGGAGATAGCTCCGATGATCAAGGCAAAATCAAACCACCTTGGGTGGTTTAAATGTAGTGTGTGGTTGGGGGTGGCGCTTTTTTCCGGCGCAGCCCAGGCCAGCGTGATTTATGTGGATACGGATAACAACTCCGGCACCGAGACCGGCACCTCCTGGTCCACCGCCTATACCGAGCTTTCCACGGCTCTCGCCAGCGCTGTCAATGGCGATGAGATTTGGGTGGCCCAGGGAACCTACTATCCTTCCCAGGATGACGACCGTTCCGATACCTTCCAGATGATCGAGGGGGTCGATATTTATGGCGGCTTCCAGGGCAGCGAAGCGTCGGTGGATGAGCGGGATTGGGAAACCTACGAGACCATTCTTTCCGGTGCGATTGGGGAAAGCCGTCAGGCTGACAACTCCTATCACATCTTGAAAGGCGCCAACGACGCCACCATCGATGGCTTTTTCGTCGAGTATGCCAACGCCCGGGGCGAGAGTTCTTCCAAAACCACCACCAGCACCACCCAGGCGACCACCGCCAGCACCGTGCTTGAAAGCGAGGGGCTGACCTATGGCGGGGGCATGCTCAACTTTCAGACTGCGCCCACCGTTAAAAACATGGTGTTCCGCTACAACTGGTCCATGAAGGGGGGGGCTGTCTATAACATGGCGGCGACCTCCATCCAGTCGGGGGACTATACCGCTCCCAGTTTTTATAACGTCACTTTCCAGGAAAACTATGCCGTCAGCCGGGGGGGAGGGGTGGCCAACGATCTCTACACCCACCCCTATATGGAGCGGGTCACCTTTATCGACAACTATACCGACGCCAAGGGCGGGGGCATGTATAACGACTGGGCCTGCTCTCCCACCCTGGTCAACTGCCTCTTTTCCGGTAACGATGCTTTTCGAGCCGGAGCCATGGGCAATGATGGCACCTCGTCACCGGTGATGATCAACTGCACCATCGCCGACAATACCGCCTATGAGATGGGAGCCGGGCTCTACCAGGGCTCCTTCAACCAGAACGTCAACGCGCCGGTCCTCATCAACTCCATTATCTGGAACAACACCCTGGATATCGCCGGTTACGGCAACATCAGCAACTGGCACACCAATGAACCCTTGCTGGTCAACTCCATCGTTGAAAATGGCTATTGGGGCGTGGATATGGTGGCCAGTGATGATTCCGGATTCAGCGACTCGGACAACGACGACTATTCCCTGTCGAGCGCCACCTCTCCGGCAGTGGATGGGGGGGTCTCCAGCTACACCTATGATGGCACCACCTATACCGCCCCCACCGAAGACAGGGATGGCAATCCCCGGGACAGTGTCATTGATATTGGCGCTTACGAATATCAATAGGATCTTTCGGGAGAAACAACGTGAAAAAATCAAATAATCTCCGGAAGCCTGGTCAGCCGCCGACCCAACTGGCGCGGGTGGCCACACCTGATGCAGACGGGATGGGTCTGTTCTGGGGAGCCTCCCTGGCCGCATTGGCCATGGCACTCACCCTGGGTACTAGCGGCACCGCCTGGGGGGAAAACACCGTCGGGGTGATCACCGATACCGGTTCTGCATCGGAAGGGGTGACCCTCATTGCCCCCATGGCTTCCGGTTCCACTTTCCTGATCGATAGCGCAGGCCAGGTGGTCAACTCCTGGACCAGCGACTACACCCCGGCTTTTTCCGCCTATATTCTGCCGGATGGGGATCTGCTGCGTACCGGTGAATGGGATGGGGGAACCACCGATATCAGCGCCAACGGTGCAGGGGGGATCATCGAGCGGATGGACTGGGATGGCGACGTGGTTTGGAGCTATACCCTGGCAGGCACCCTGAATGGGGCTGAATACCGTCCTCACCATGACATTGAATATATCGACTGCAATGGCTGCGAGAGTGACGGCAACGTGCTGCTCATCGCCTGGGAAAAAAAGAGCAGCGACGAAGCTGAGACCGCCGGACGCAATCCCAACCGGATGAGTGATACCGAAATCTGGTCGGAAGCGGTGCTTGAGATCGATCCGGATACCGACACGGTGGTGTGGGAGTGGCACGCCTGGGATCACCTGGTGCAGCAGTACAGCTCCAGCCAGGACAACTATGTCACCTCCACTTCCGACTATCCCCACAAGATCAATATCAACTTTGTCGGCAACTCCAACACCTACACCGGCGACGACTGGCTCCACTTTAACGCCATCGACTATAACGCCGACCTGGATCAGATCATTCTTTCCAGCCGCAACTTCAGCGAAGTGTGGATCATCGACCACTCCACCACCACCGCCCAGGCGGCTACGGGCAGTGGCGGAAATTCAGGCGCGGGTGGGGATCTCCTCTACCGCTGGGGCAATCCCAAGGCTTACGGTCAGGGGACCGACGACGATCGGGTTCTCTACGGCCAGCATGATTCCCAGTGGATTGGCTCCGGGCTCTCCGGGGAAGGGGATATCATCATGTACAATAACGGCGAGGGCCGGGATGGGGACTATAGCGACATCATACAGGTCACCACCCCCTGGAACGACGCCACCGGGGAATACACCCTCTCAAACGGTGCCTGGGAAGAGAATTCCACCATCAGCTGGAGCTACAACAGCGATGCGTCGGACGCTGACTTTTTTTCCGATTCCATCTCCGGAACCCAGCGTCTTGAGAACGGCAACACCCTGATCTGCGAGGGAGAGGATGGCCATATTTTTGAAGTGGATTCAAGCGGCAACACCGTCTGGTCCTATATCAATCCGGTATCCAACTCCGGCATTGCCGCTCAGGGTGAGACTGCAAGTGTCAACATTGTCTTTCGCGCCACCCGATACAGCTCTGATTATGAAGGCTTTGACGGCCGTGTGCTGACCGGGGACACCACCATCGAGGGTGGTCAGCCCGATAGCGGCGATATCGTCTATGTGGATGCCGACGCCAGTGGCAGCAACAACGGCAACAGCTGGACCAACGCCTACAGCAGTTTGGGGCTGGCCCTCAATAACGTGACCAGCGGTGATGAGATCTGGGTCGCAGAGGGAACCTACTATCCCGCACCAAACGGCTCCCGGACCCGTTCCTTCACGATGGTGGAGGGGGTTGGGGTTTATGGTGGTTTCGATGGTCGGGAGAGCAGCCGGGCGGAACAAAAATGGACCGCCAACGAGACCATCCTTTCCGGGGATGTGGATTTTGACGGCGTGCTCAACTCCGGCAACAGCTATCACGTGGTCAAGGGAGCCAATAACGCGATCCTGAGGGGCTTTTTTGTGGAGCAGGGATACGCTTCGGGTGAAACCGCCAGCGGCTCGTGTAGCTCCGATGGCTCCATCACCGACATTCTCTGTCAGGAAGGGGTGAATCGTGGCGGCGGCCTGCTCAACTTCCAGGTGGCACCCACCATCAACAAGGTCAACTTCCGCAATAACTACGCTGAAGTGGGCGGCGGGGTTTATAACATGGTGGCGACTTCCACCGGGGATGCCCCGGAAGGGGGGTATGACGCTCCCAGCTTTACCGATGTCACCTTCGAAGAGAATGAATCCCGGGGCGAGGGCGGGGCTGTGGTGAATGAGGTCCATACCCATTCCACTTTCACCAACGCCACATTCAGCAATAATACCGCTGCCAGCAAGGGGGGGGCGATCTTCAACGATTGGTCCAGCTCACCAGTTCTCACCAACTGTCTCATGAGCGGCAACCAAGCAGACCTGCGGGGGGGAGCCATGGCCAATGAGAGCGCTTCTCACCCGGTGCTGACCAACTGCACTATCATCGCCAACAACGCCTATGACGCAGGCGGCGGAATCTACCAGGGAGGCTACACCGACACTCCCAACCAGCCGATCCTGATCAACACCATCCTCTGGAACAACACCACGAGCCTGAATGGGGATGCCAACCAGTCCAACTGGCACGCCAGTGAGCCGTTGCTGGTCAACTCCATCGTTGGGGGGGGGGCGTTCGGGGTGGATATGGTCACCACCAGCGATATCCAGTTTGTCAGCACCACGGAGGGGAGTGAGGATTATTCTCCGGACAGCGGCTCTCTGGCTATCGATGCGGGTGTGGAGAGCTATACCGCCTATAGTGTTGAGGATCCTCTGGACGATACCGTGCAGGTCACCTACAGCGCCCCGGAGGGGGATGTGGATGGCAACAGCCGGGATGATGGCGCGGTGGATATCGGTGCGTACGAGTTTCAGGAGTGAGTGCAAAGAGAAGGTAGCTCTCGATCCATCATTTCTGAACAGAGGCCATAGGCCAACCATCAATGAGGGGCTCTGCAACAGCTGTAGAGCCCCTCATTTATAAACGCCATCCAGTACATTTTTTGCATCAGAGTTATGATTGATCGAGCATGATCTCCTCGTAGCGAAACCGACTCCACATCGCCCCATAGCCCACAGCGGTTTTGGCACCAATGCCCAGGAGATCCAGGCCGCTTTCCAAAAGTTCTTCCACCCGCTCCAGCCGCGCTTCATCCCCATCCCGACAGGCAAATCGAAACACAAATTCGCTCTTTTCCGCTACAGCGAGGAAAAAGATCGGGACCGGATTTTCATTTTCCAGGGGGTTGGGGAGAGCGTGTTTTTGATCACCCTCACTCTGGCCATAATAGTCGGGATGGTGGCAGTTCATCACCTCCACCCGTAGCCCAGGCCAGCGGGCGGGAAAGGCGTCGTAAAATATCAGCGCGCCACGACCCGTGGTAGATTCATCGGCTTTGACGGTTTCAGGGCCGAAGAGCTGTTCGATCTCCCCGGGATCCACCCCCTCCAATTTAGCCGCCTGGCGACAAACTCCCTTGATCGCGGATCCGGTGAGGTAGGGCACACCCATAACGGCATCAAAGGAAAAACCATTTTCTGTGGGGTGGGCAGCCCCCAATCCGCTCACCAGCCGCCACTGAACCACAAAGCTGGCAAGCTTGAGTCCCAACGGTTGGGTCAAGCGATCCCAGCGTTGGTGATAGTGACTCAATAGATCCTGATGGCGCTTATCTTTTTGGCGTTTGTTGAAGGCATCGGCAAACTCTTTCAGGCGGGGTTGCAGCTCCTCGACCCGTTTGGGCTTGGGTTGGGGAGGGTGGCCCCACGCCTCCCCTTCCCAGATGGGCAGGTAGCGGTCAAACACCAGCCCGGCGTGGGCCAGAGTGGGCAGGGGATGTTTAAAGAGGGGGGTGACCTGGGAGAGGCTGGGGGAAAAAACAAGTCCGTCACCCATGGTCTTTTTCCTGCTTGGGTTCTTCCGGGTTGCTGTAGAGGGCATCGGCCAAAAGCTTGACCTGGGAGGCCATGGCGATGGCTTCCCGCTGGACCACCAGATAGTCGGGCCGCTTGGCTTGAATGATGGCCTTCAGGACGGTTAATCCCTCCTCACCGTTTTTAATCTGGGTGACATAGGGTTTGAGTGGCTGCCCCGGCATCTCCTGCAACAGCCAGTTGGAGAAAAAAACCAGCAGTTTTTTATGGTGTTGCTGGCCCTGGTTGAGAAGGGTCGCCCACTGCACTGAAAGCCCCAGCCTACGCAGATTGACCGGTAGCTCCCGGGAGAGAGAGAGGGCTTCCTTTTGCCAGGGACGCTTGTTCCAGCTGAGCACTTCATCCAAGGCGGCCCGGGCTCTCAAGCGGATTAGATTGTTTTCTCCATCAGGCATCATTTGGATATCCCCCATGGATTGCCATGGAGGTTCCAAAAGCAGACCCCTTGCCCCACGGTTTCGTTGCCACCAATCTGGATTACCCGGATGAGATCACTCTCTTGCCGGAAGAGATCGAGCCCGAGAACCCTTGCCGGAGGGGACTCCCCTTGATTCCCTTCAGCCGATTTTTTTTGATTGGCGCCACACACCTGGCGGCGCTCACCAATAAAGGAGACAAAAAGCGTCTCAGCAGGCAGATGCTCCTCATACCAGAGATTGCCCGACTCGTCGGTATCACCGGTGACGGGATCTTTATAGGGGGTAGTGGTTTTGCCTTGGGTGAGTTTGATGCGGGCTGCCACCGGAACGGCCCGCTGGATCAAATCATGAAAGTCCTGGTCCGGAATCACCACCAGTCCCTTTTGTAGCCGCTCTTGGGTGGCCTTTTCGCTCCTGGGAAGCAGTGCCGCCAACCCTTGGGCCAGCTGGGTGAGTTCAGGTGAGGTGTTCACTTCTTCCTTGGCATACACCAGATCCTCCACCACCAGGCTCTCCCCGAGGAGATCCTTATCCGCCACCAGCACTTTATGACTGGAGTGGCTTATGGATGGATGGGGAAAGGGGAATCCTTTAAAACCGAGAGCCCTCATGTCCCGCTCCAGTCGCTCCAGAATCAGGGGGCAGGTGACGTGGAGAAAGGGGCGGTTGATGGCGCGGGCGGGATAGGCCACCAGACGCCCTTCGGTGAAAGCCAGTCGCCCGGCCTTCAGCCCCACTTCTGTTTCATCCTTGGATGGGTCCGGGCCGAAGAGTTCGGTCACCGGCTCCTCTTTGGGGTGGGTGGATTGAACATTTCCCTTCTCCCAGGCCTCCCTGGCGACCCCTTTCAGAGAGGTGGCCGGGAGCACCGGAAAACCGCTCCCCGCTTCTCTGGCGATGGGTAGATCGATGGCGCCCGAGGTGGAGCCGGTGCCGCAATGGGTGGGGGTGAGGGTGTAGATGGCCGAGAGGGCCACATCTTGCCAGACAGTCATAATGGCCTCATTCCTTCCAAGATGTTGGGCCGATGCCGACCACGGTGTGACCAAATCCAAAAGCCTGCTCTTGGGGGTCGCCGATCAGGTGGGCGTCGTTGAGCTGCTGCAAAACCTCCCTCCGCTCCCGATCTTCTCCCCCTTCCAGGCGAAAGAGCCAGGCGCTGCCAGCAGGGACAAACTGCCGGTTGGCGTGGCTTTGGGCTTTACTCATGTAAAATCCGCCCAACACCTGGAGTTTTCCCAGCATCGCCCCTAAAAAACGAATTCGCACCTGGGGGGAGAGGGCATCTTCGGTGAGGGGATGATTGAGATCCTGCAACCGCACGGGATTGAGCGTGAGCAGCCAAAAGGTGTGGTTTTTTTCCACCTGCCTGGGCAGATGTTGGCCGGAAAAAATCCGCTGCCAGCTGGGATGAAAGGGGGCTGGTTTTTCAAATTGTACCACCCGGTTGCGATTCCCCATCCCCCCCACCCCTTGGATCAGGGGGTGGGGTTTGATCCGGTGGTGATCCAACAGGCCGGAAAAGCTCCCCACAAAGCCGCTTTTGGAATCAAACCGCAGGGTGTTCAGGGTGTAGAGCATGCCAGGAGAAACGGTGCCGGTTTGAGAATCGATTTGGATGCCGGGGCGCACCTCCTCGTGGACAAAAGGGGGTCTTTGGGCACGCTGTTGATCGGGATCCCAGCGGTGATTGCCCTTTGGGTCCAAAGCCAAGGCCAGATTGTCAGGACCGATCCAGCCGTGGAGGGGTTTGGCATCCGGTCTGTCGGGTCTTCCCAGAGAGAGCGGTTTATCTTCCCCCCGATCATCCAGTCCAGGATGGCTGGAGGAGATGATCCGGGCTGGTTCAGGTCTGTTTTCCTGGCTACTTTGCAGCATAAACCGGGGAGCGGGCACCCACGGGGCGAGCCATTCCCGGCTTTCTCCGGAAATGTGGACTTTCTGGGCGGGATAGGGGCCTTGCAGCTGCCAGGTCTCGGGCAATTTTCCGGGAGGGCCGATCAACTTTTCCCGTTCCGCTTTGGCTGTTTTGGACCAATCATCCAGATTGAGCACCGGGTTGGTTACCGAGCGCAGCAGGTGGCTTCGTACCAGGCCCTGAAAGGTAAAGGGGGTGGGGGGAAATTGGGAGCGGCCACTGTGAGACTCACCCGCACTGAAGGAGCGGGCTTGGCCAAAATAGAGAGGCTCGATGGGTTGAATGAAAAAAGGATCCCCTTGCATCACGTCTCCTCCCTTTCCCGGGAGAGCAATCGGCAAAGGAGCAAGCCATCCACCCCCTTGTCCACTTTCTCATCATGGAGTGCCAGCCCCCTCTCCCAAAGGGTCAAAATCTGATCCAGAGCTTGCGGTTTTTTGCCATCCAGGGCCAGCTTCAACAATCCCAGCAGCAGGGGCCGACAATGATTTTGCCACTCTTTCTCCCCCACCTTGGGCATTTCCCCTCTGTTTTCATCCCGGACACGCTGGAAAAGCGCATCGATCTGGCTGGAATATCCCCGGAGCTTGTAAGGCAGCCGGTTGGGGATTTGACCATCGCCAAACCCTTTGCTGACATCCCCCATAATGTGATGGGCGTTGGGGCGCTCTTCTCCTTCACGATGCCATTTGAGGGCAAACTCGGTCTTGACGCCATTGCGGGAGTTGTGGCCCAGGGCGATGGATTTGCGTCCGGACTTATCTTTGGCCAGATCGTTGAGGAGCGATTTCGATTGTACCAGCAGGGTGGAGAGGGGGGTTTTATAGTGACCGATGGCGATTCCGGCGGAGAGGCTTTGGTGCCTGCCCAGCATCGGAATGAGCAGCCCATCCACCGGCATGTCGGGATTTAGGACCGATTCCCTGCCGACCACATGCTCTTCCAGCAGATCCACCTCTGTCACCGGCAGGCGAATGGCTGGGATGTTTTCCTCATCAGAACAGTTCTGCGGCATCTTGGGGATCTGGAACCGCTGGCGATTTTTCTTGGGATCATGGGGTTCTTTCGATCCCTGTTTGCGCCACTCCCAAAGTTCGATGTCGGGATCCGTATCGATCACCCAGGGGGCGGAAAAGAGCTGCTGCAAGCGGGCGGTCAGGGGCAGGGCATCGGCGACGGGTGCGAGGCAGAGCAGATCATCCCCACCGGCATAGATCAAACGACCGGAAAACTCCCGCTCCACCACCCAGGGAACGATGCGGTTGGCAAATTCCGCCAACGCCCGGCTGATGAAAGCGTGGAGGGAAGGCCCCATCAAACGTTGCTCCCCCAACAACTCCTTCCAGCCCGCTTTTTCCATCTGCGGATGGCCATGCACCTTTTTAACTGCTTCAGGGTGGATGATATCCTGCCAACACGCCCCGATCTTGCCCTCTTCCCCCAAAAGCAGCTTGCCCATGGAATCCCCATCCATCCGGATCACCGCAAAGCGGGTGGCAGGAGGGCGAATGTTCTGTTTGGCGGCTGCGTTTTGCAGCTTTCGGACGGCTTGTTCAAGTTTATCCAGAGAGGTCAGGGAAGGCTGATTTTTTCGGGTCTCTTCGTCAACTTTGCGCCGCGCCAATGAATCCCTCAATCCCCGCAGCGCATCGGGAAAGACCACGAGCTGGGTATCCATTTTCAGATAGTGCCGGCCATTGTCGGTGGCATTTTCCAAGGCCATGGCCAATCGGGGGAGGGCGCGGGGGAAGGTGGTGAGAGGTAGCCTGGTATCCAAATAAGCCTGACAGACCCCTGCCAGCAGGATTTCCAGATTGGGCTCCCCAACAATTTTTTCCATATACACTTGTGCAGCCACTGCCGGGGCGGGGGGAAACGGGACTCGGGGTTTGCTGCTCTCTCCCAGATCACCCAAGGTTACCTTAGAGCCTGCCCAGAGGGGGTTGAGCCCGATGAGTTTGTTTTCATGAGTCACCCCAGCTTCTACGATAAACCGCTTGACGGAACACACCCCGCAGAGCCGTTCGGAACCCGACTGATCCGGGTCGAGCAGTGGGTGGGTCCAAAATTTTCGGGTCAAAGCCCGCTGGCCATCCATGGTGCCTTCGGTTTCGTTGCGCAGCGCCTCTCGCTTGCCACAGAGCGTACACTTTTCCCCCGGCTCAGCCTCTCCCAGGGTGTAGGGGGGCGATTGATTGCGGAGTTGATGGCGCATTCGCAGTTGATGATGGGTCAGGGCATAGTCGAATCCCCGCTCACTGTGGAGCAAGGTCGAGTTGGTCTGATCAAAGACCTCGCGGTTTTTTTCATACTGGTTCCAGACCTCATCAGCCAGCCAGGGTTTGAGCCGCTCTTCCCGGGTTTGATCCAGTGGTAGCCAAGGCACCGCAACCCAGGTGGTGTGCAGGGGCATGGTTTTGAGTTGGCGCTTCCAGATCTGCTGCCAATTGCCTTCACCCTTCACCGATAGCAGCCAGTTTTCGACCAGGTTTGCCAACGCCTGCCATCGGGCCTCTACCTGTTCCCGGGATTTTTCCGCCAGCTTTTCGAGTCTCTCCAAATGTTCGCTTTCCTGATCACCCCTTGGAACCAAGACCACGAAGGCGTTGGGCAGCAGGGAGGCGAAGCTGGCGGTTTGGGCGCCTTCCGGTAAAGTTTCGGGGATTATTTCCTGCAAGCCGAAGTCCGCCCGGGGGTTGCCGTTGAGATCGGGATAGACGATGGCGTCCGGGCCATATTTTTCCACAAAGGGCTTCATGGCGTGCCAGGCGAGATCGGAGATCAAAAAGGAACCCACCCACAAATCCCGGCTGGAGCGGGCTTCTTCCAGATATTCCCCCACCGGGCCGATGGCAAACCGCAACATCCAGGGGGTGCGGGCCTCGGATGAATCCTTGCGCTTCATGAAGGAGAGCGCGGAAGTCACCTTCAAATGATCCCAGATGGTGTGATCCGGATCCCTGGAATCCGCAGGCATGTGCCGCCACATGGAGGCGTGGATTTTATCCCTGTCGCTCTGGGCGACAATATTGTTCCGATTATCGCTGTCGCTGCGGGAGACGATTTTATCCCGATAGTTTCTCCATACCTGAAAAAAAGCTGTTTTGGCTGAGATCGATTGATCCCACTCCGGGGTGGGGGAGGCGATACATTTGGCTGCTTCGTCAGCATCTTTCCACAGGGCTTCCCGGGTCGCCTTTCTCTCCTTGGCCGCTTGATTCTTGCTCTGGATTTTTTGGGAGCCAAAATCGATGGGGGCGTTATCCAGAGGGTGGGTCAGGATGGGGGAGGAGGGCCAGTGGAGATCAAAGGGTTTGGCGCCTTTTTGTTTCCAGGTATAGATGGTCAGCATGGGCCGATCAGCGCCGGTGGCGGCGACATCGGCAGCGGTATCATTCAGCTTTTTTGGCGGCTTGGCACCCTCTTTCAGACCTAAAAAGGCGGCAAAATGTTCAGCCGCCACCTTGCCGTGGCCCCCCTTGGTCTTGAGAAAAAACAGCTTGTCCGGGGAGTCGTGGAAATATTGCTGGAGCTTGCGTTGCCAAAATTCAGCTTCGGTCATTTCCAACCCCCTTTGGCAAAGGTCATGAATTGATCCAGGAGGTTATCGGAGATGGGCAGAAGGGGGGTGCCCGGTCGATCCATGGTGACCGCCACCCCCGCATCCCCCGGAACCGCCCCTCCCATGCGCAGGTAGAGAGGGTAGAGGTTGCCATTGAGCAAAATCAGCCGCAGGTGTAGCAGGGAGGCGTGCCTGCCGGATTTTTGTGGACCTGATTTTTGGCGAGTGCTCCCCGGGGATTTTTGTTCCGGGGGGAAAAATTGCAGGCGCCTGCGGTCCTTGGGAAGAGAGCTGTATTGAAAAGCCAGAGGCAAGCCAAATGCCACCCGTTCAGGAGGATGGCGCAGATTTTTGTCCCCCTCGATATGATCTTTGACATTTTGGTAATCGGGCTGGTGACGTACGCGATAATCCTGAAGCCTGCGCCCCATTTCATTTAATCCATGGGGCCAATCCTTTTGATCGAAAAATCGCTGTTTATCATTACGAAACTTCAGAGAGAGAGTGGACGTGAATTTTTCACCGATATGAGGGTGCATAGGCGTGCTGGAGTCCCATTTTTTGGGGAACCAGTTTCTAATCATCTCTCTTGTATCTTTGGAGGTTTTCCCCCACTCCCGAGGCGTTATTGCCTTGTGAAGAAGTGGCAACTCCTCAAGTTCCGGCCATTCCCCTCTGACGCCTTTCCATTCCAGGAGGGCAATGCTGCCAAAACCTCTGCGGGAACGGCTTCCCAGCCCCCCATAATGACCCAGCAGCCAAAAGGAAGCGGCAATGGCCTTCCGATATTTTTCCTGATCCCCAAACCGGGGCAAAATACAGCGCACCTTGAAACGGGTGCCGACATCAATAGCTTGGGGGGGAGGGGAGACCACCCCCTTTTTTTTGCGCATCTGAAAGGGATAGCCCAGATAGATCAAACCATTTTTCCGGTGGGTGCCGTGGCCTGCGTGAAAGCTGTTGGCGAGTCGATCATCCCAGGTAAAAAAGCGGAGGGGTTTCAGGGGTTCGATACGCAGATTAAACAGGCTCTGCCCTGAGCCCTGGTCGGCGTTGCTGGCCGTGCCAAAGAGGATCGGTTCGTTGCGGCGAAAATCGGGATCCACCGCCCGATACCAAAAACGCAAGGCCCCTTTGAGGGAGGGGGGCCTCAGGTCGGGGCTATATCGGGGTTCGCTGCCGTGGAGAAACATCGGCGTCAAAACCTGAAACGTCAGCTCCAACTCCCCGATCATCGGTTTTCACCCGGATGGTTGAGGGGGCTTGGTTGGGCTGTTATTGCTTTTTCAAGGAGGCCGGAGCTGGCGGCAGGGATGAGGAAGCCAGGAAAAAAGCTTCTCCTCTTCGATTGCAATAAATCAGGGCTGGCAAAATCAGGCATGGAGCGGATCCGATCTGAAAATGGGCGTGGGTTCCGGCCTGCGGACAAAATAAAATCTTAACTCATTCAGATCCTAGCGCATCCCCCTTTCCAACACAACCAGTTATTTCCCCCATCACCACACGTCCCCAGCAACTGTTTTTCCTGGTAGGGGCGGATGATAAATGATAGTTCTTTTTGGCTTTGATGAAAAGAAAATGGGCAAAAGGGTGGTGAGCGTTTGGGAAGGGGAGAAGATGGACGTTGATTTGACAGGGTGTCGGGGTCGATTCAGCCTGGGTGTGCACCTTGACTGAAACGTGGATTCCCCATCAGCGTTTGCAGCTGCATTTTCAAGCCCCGGAACCCATCCCCCTGTTCGGCTACAAAGGGTCGGCCTTTCGGGGGCTTTTTGGCAGGGCTTTGCGGGATCTGGTCTGCCCGGATAAATCCACCCCCTGCTCCAAATGTCTGCTTCAGCAACAGTGCCTCTATCTGACGATTTATGAATCCCCCACCCAGCCCCACACTGAAACCTATCGCAAAGGCCCCAACCACACCCCCCATCCCTTTATCCTCACCCCGCCGTTGAGCCTGGAAAAAGAGCTGCCCCCCCACGAAACTTTCAGCGCCGAGCTGATCCTCATGGGGTCAGCCCTCAAAGCTCTGCCCCATCTGGTGCTTGCTTGCGCCAAAATGGGGCAGCTGGGGCTGGGCTATCATCGGGTTCGGTTTCAACTCCATCAAGTCACGCTCCTGGTTGGGGAATCGAGTCACACCCTCTATGAGTTACAGGAAAATCGCTTGCAGCCGGTGAATAAAATCAGCGACTTTCCTAAGCCTTCCTGTGCTCCCCAACCCCTGCCAAGCCCCGTTATTCTGGAGGCCCTCACCCCTCTGCGCTTTAAGTCCCGGGGAAAGTATGTCACCACATTTTCCTTTGAAAGCTTTTTCCGCTCCCTGCTCTTTCGCCTGGACGACCTCTCCCGCCTCTACGGCCACGGCCCCCTGCCAGCAGAAATCCCCCAGCTGATCCAGCAGGCCAAGCAGATCCAGAGCTGTCACGAGGGGATGCGCTGGGTGGAATATCGCCGCTACTCCTCCCGGCAAAAAAAATATTTGATTCTGGGTGGGCTCTTCGGCACGGCTTCCTTTGACGGTGATCTGACCCCTTTTACCCCCTGGTTGCGCCTGGGAGAAATCCTCCACACAGGCAAAGCGACCGGTTTCGGCTTTGGCAAATATCGTCTTCTTTCCACGCCAACCCCACCATCTTCCGGCTCTTGATGGGGGGGGTGCTGGATTCAGGGGGAGGTGGGGGAGATCATATCGGTGTGTCGGCAGAGAATATTCCCCTTGCCATCAGCCACCAGGAGATAGTGCCCATCAAATTTCCAGGAAAAAGACCCGTGGGAGAGGGGCGAAAGAAACCCGGCTGTTTTGGCTGGGGAGGGCTGGGGGCTTCGGGGTTTACGGTTCATCACCGAGATTTCGGGGGAAGGCCCACGATTGCAGTCGGTCCAGGCGGCTGGTATCGATGACGTGGTAGTTTTTGTACTGAAACTGGGAGAGGCGTTTGAGATGGTGGGGGAGGAAAAAGCGGTGGCGGTTATCCTCTATGCGCTTTCGAATAAAATCGTTGAAGGGATTGAAATAAAAGCGCTTGCGGTCCAAAAGCTTGAAATCCTCACTATCCACCACCAGATAGTCCACCTGATATTTATCCCGAAAGGCGATGATATCGGTGAGACGGCTGGCATAGTAGGCGGCATAAAAATCTTCGGTTCGTTCTTTCACCGTGGCCCAATGGTTGACGAACCAGGGGCTCGCCAGCTCAAAATTGATCAACACCTTGCGGGCGGCAAAGAGGGGGAAATCATCCGCCAGATAAGGTTTGGCGGCAATCAGGGCATCCTTGGGCAGGGTGTGGAGATAGTCATAGAGGGGCACTTTTTCCCGATAGTCGTCATAATTCCCCCCACGCTTCAGTTGATCGCCATAATAGTGGTAGCCAAAAAAGGCAATCACCACCAACCCCGCCAAGCGGGCCGGGTGGTTGGGAAGGGCGTTCAACAGTCGCCCAAACCCCAGACTGATGATGAAAAACATAATGAAAACAAATGAATATCGGAAATATTTATAAGGAAAATAGAGGGTCAGCAGCATCTGATAGGCGAGCTCATAAAGCAGCCAGCCCGAAGCGATGGTGAGCCAAAATTCCAGGGGCACTGAGAGGGGTTTTCGGTCCAAAAAAAAGAAAATCACCAAAAAAGAGAGAATGATAAAAGGCTCATCCAGCGCATCCAGAATTTTTTCGTCATAGGGCTCCTTGGGGAGAATTTTGTTGCGGCCATTTTTGTAACTCCCCGGATGGTTGACGGTCTCCTCATAATTCATCAGCCGCCCAAAGCGGTCGTCCGGGGTGAGATATTTGGGAATCACACAGGGGGCGGAGAGGAGCATCCCGGCGATGAATACAGTGATCAAGCGTTTGGGTGCGATGCCGACGGGTCGCCACTTGAGGCGAATCACCACCCAGAAAAACCAAGTGGTGGAGTTGATCAAAAAAACGATGGGATAGAAAAGCGCCATCAGGGGGGAGAGCCACATCATGTGAACGATGCGGCGGGTGGTGAGAAAATAGACCCCGAGTATCACGCCGGGATAGGCAAATGTACGGGAATAACCGGCGTTAAAAAGCTCCAGATGGCTGGGAAAACAGACAAAGGTAAAGGTGAAGAGAAATCCGCTCCAGGGGCCTGCCAGATGGTGGCCCAGGCGATAGAGAATCCAGCCGGTCAAGGTGTGGAGAAAAATAGGCACCAGCTTTTCCAAGAGGAACGGATCCATCAAATAGCTGGCCCAGGTGTAAAAATATTTGGGGCCCAGGGCTTCTAAAAAAATGGCATAATCGGTCAGCAGGTCATTCTGAAACAGCTCCGGATCCAGGAGCCGGTGAAACCAAAAAATATTGGCCCGGGCGTCGTCGGTTTTGAGATAGTCGTTGATGAAGGCGGGATAGTTGCCCCAAACAGCGATGCCGAAGCTCAAAAGCACAGCACTCCACTGGAGCAAAAAGTCGGGGGTACGATATTTGGCGGAGGTTTTGATCATCTCCCTTGATCTTGTATCATGGATGCTCCATCCACGCCTCTTTTTCACTTTGACGAAAGGGCCTTTTCTTGGCTTGTGAATGCCCCCCCCACGCCGACCTGAAAGTTCAGGAAACCCTGTCCATGGGCTTGATGATTCGGGAATCTCTCACCTATGGCAGCGTTTATTTTTTTTTGGCCCTGATCAATCTGCGGCTCAAGCTTATTCTGACCGACGATTATTTTAACGGCAGCCTGGAGAGCAATCATGAGCTGTTGATGAAATTCCAATATATCAATAACGAGCAATCCCGACTGTTTCAATTTTTGATTCCGGAATCTTTTCATAATCTCTTGGGGTTTACCATCCGGGAGGCTTACATTTTACAGAGAGGGCTGTTTATCTTTTTGGTTTTTCTGGCCTTTCATCTCTATCTCCGGCATTGGTTCCGGGCGGGGGGGGCGTTTTCGGGAGTGCTGTTTTTGGCGGCCATCATGCCTCTGAGCTATTTTAACGACCTCCAGGAGTCCACTCCCCTGCTGTTGCTGACTTTTTTGTTGGGGCTTTGGGCCATTCGGGAGGAGGAAACTATTGGATTCATGGTGGCCCTGGCCTTGGGAAGCCTGAACAACGAGACCATGCTTTTTTTGCCGGGGGTCTATTTTTTGTTTCATTTTCGCGGCTTTGCCCGGAGTGCTCTCCTGGGACTGGTCAGCCGCACGGCGATGGTGGCTTTGCCTGGATTTTTGGTGGTGGGATTGATTCGCTACCACAACCGCCACCTGCCGGTGGTGGCCGCCTTCGAGGAGCTGGAGGTCTCCCCCTGGGTTGAAAATACCACCCAACTGATGAGCCAGCTTTCCCTGCCATTTATTTACTACTGGTGGGGAGGGTTTCTCAGTTTTTTGTTTCTTTTCGGGGCGTTCTGGATATTTTCCTTTCGCAAAATGGCCGATAAACCCCGATTTGTGCGCCGAAGCATGTGGATCGTGCCCATTTTTGTCTGGCTGCACTTTATGATGGCGGAAGTCGACGAAGTTCGCCTCTTCCTGCCCTTGGCCTTCGTGATCATTCCCAGTGCCCTCTTTTTTCTGATGCCCATGGATGGCGTCATTCAGGATGGGGAGAATCACGATGGGGATGATTCTTCACCAGCCAAGCCTGAAACCATCTCTGGGACCGCGTCGGGTAGCTCTGGGGTGGGTTCATCCTCCCTTTCGGATTCAGGTTGAACCCGTGGCGTTTGGTGGTCTGACAAAGGGGGAGAGATGGCGAAAAACTCAGCCCTGCTGTTGATCTCACTTCTCTTTGGTCTGGTGGTGCTTGAGGTAGGTCTGAGGCTGTTTACCCCTTTTCCCATCCATGGGGAGATGGCCAATCGGGCGCGCCACACGGTGTTGGGCTACACCTTGAATCCAGAGCTGCCAGGGGTGGATCGGCAAGGATTTCGCAATCCCCGGGTGCCCTCCAGCTATGAGATCGCCGCCATTGGGGATTCCCACACCTATGGGGTGAATGTCGCCTCCCGGGAGAGTTGGCCGGCTCTTCTTTCCCGGTTATCAGGCCAAAGCGTCTATAACCTGGGGGTAAGCGGCTACAATGTGCTGCAATATCACTATCTGGTGCAGAAGGCTTTAAGCGACGGCGCCAAGACCATCCTCATCGGGCTCTATCCGGCCAACGATCTGATCGATACCTGCCATCTTCTGGCCAAGCCCCACTATCAAAAGCTTTCCCAGCGGTTGAGGCTGCTGGGGCCGGACCATTGCCAAAGCTCTTCTCCGGATTCCAAAAGCCAAAAAAAACCAGCTGACTCAGCGGCGAAGAGCCCGACAGCCAAAAGCGGGTGGTCAAAATCAATCGAAGCTTTTGCGCCGGGGCGGATGGTGAAGGTTATCACCGGGAGTGCCACGGTGAGTGCCCTGGACTATTGGATCTGGACGCCGCTCCAGGAGCGATTTTCAGGCATGGATGATGAACAACGCCCCCGGGTGTATGCCTTTCCATCCGCTGCTGGCAGCATCGACGTGGCGGAAAAAAGGGTGCGTCGCCACTTTCAATATACTGATTTGACCCAGACCCGGATCTGGCACAACCATCTGGATAGCCTGGTTCTATTGCAGGATATCCAGGAGATGATTGCACGTTGGGGAGGAAAGCTCCTGGTGATGATCATTCCCTCCCGGGAGCAGGTGGTCCATCATTGGGCTTTGGCTCAGGGGCTGGATATTCCCCCGGAGTATGCCCGCCACATCGCCAGCCAGGTGGATCTGGTGAGTCGCTATCTGACCTTTTTTGCTGAAAATAACATTCCCGCCAAAAGTGCCTTGCCCTCTGTGAGCACCGCCCTGGATCGGGTGGTGGGGGAGGGGGGGCGGTTTTATCCGGCTGGCAACGACGGCCACCCGTTTCAGGCAGGGTATCGGGCTTATGCCGAGGTGGCCTGGGATCTGTTGCGGGAGGAAAGCCCATGAAGCCCATCCCTCTTCAGAGCGGATTGGTTGTGATCTTTATTCTGTTCGGGGCGCTCTTTACCTGGCAGCAGCGAGAATTACCCCTCGTTCGCAACAGCCTGTTTTATGGGGATGTGGCCCACGCCATTCACACCGAGGGGGTTTTTTCCCGGGAGGCTGCCAGGCGTACCTTTAATAAACCCATGGGATTTTCGGTGCTGGCGGCGCCCTTGGTGGCCTGGCTGGGGGTGGATGGGGGGTTGAAAGCCGCTTCTGTGGTGGCGACCGCCTTCTGGTCTCTGATGGTGCTGCTTTTTTTGCGCCGCTATGCCAAGGATCCAGCCATCGTCGGGTTGGGGCTGCTCTTCACCTTTCTAAATCCCCTTGTCATCTATCAATTTACCTCCGCCTATCCCGATACGCTGTTCGCTGGATTTTTTCTCCTGGGCATTCTGTTTTTGGATCGCGCCCTCTCCCGGGAGGCCAAAGCGTGGGACGGTTCTCTGGGGGCGTTGGCGGTGTTGGTGGGGATCTGGGTCAAGCATCACGGTTTTGTGCTGTTGCCGATCTGGGGGGTGCTTGGATTGATCCGGCGCAGTGATCTTCAGTGGCAGTGGCGGGAAAGCCGGGGGCGTTTATGGGGATGGCTCGGGCCACTGCTGGGGCTTTTGGGGATATT
Source organism: Magnetococcales bacterium (assembly GCA_015232395.1). Taxonomy (NCBI): domain Bacteria; kingdom Pseudomonadati; phylum Pseudomonadota; class Magnetococcia; order Magnetococcales; species Magnetococcales bacterium. The sequence continues at coordinate 35,289 of JADFZT010000032.1, forward strand.
GCTCGCCGCCCAAAAGGGGTGGGTGCCTACCTTCAATCTTTCCCACAATCAGGATAATTTTTTGGGGGGGCAGGAGCGTTCGGCCATCGTTTGGGAAAACCTCCAGTGTCTGGGGGTTTATCTGTGGATTTTATGGGGGGGCTTGCTGCCGATTTTTTTTCTGGGGCGGCCACCCTGGCGGGGACGATCCGGATGGCTTTGGGGGGGGCAGCTGGGCATATTTATCTCGACGGTGCTCTTCTACCAGGGGGCAGCCTACAACATCCGCTATTTTCTCCCCATCACCCCTCTTTTGGCTTGGTGGGGGGCGGTCCGTTTATCTCGACTGGGACCAGGGGGGCGGCAGGGGCTTTTGGGGCTGTTTTTGTTGTGGAACGGCTTCACCATCCTTTACTACAACGTGCCGGTTTTTCAGCGCTGGGTTCACCCCCACATTTCCTTGCCCCAGGTGGATAATCTGCGACTGGTGAGTGAGCAGCAGCGGGCCCGGGAAAATCTCGCCTGGATGGACCATTTTACGCCAAGTCACGACCAAACGGTGATATTCCTCAGCCGCTACTACGATGGCAACACCCCCAGGGGATGGGAGCGGGCGGGTTATTTTGCCGATGGCACCATCCTCCACTATGCCCCCTACTGGGAGCATGAGTTGATTGAGAGATGGCACCTGCGGCGGGCGGTGATTTATGAATATGTCGGCGTGGGGCCTGAGCGAAATCGCCTGCAGCGGGATCCCGACATTCAAGACGCCCTGCAAAAGGTCAACGACCGGCTCTATCTATTGAACCTGGACAGGCCACCCCCTGGTGTGGAATGGAGGGGGCCTTGACCGTTGGCTGACAGAGCCTTGATGGATCAATGGGTTCTGTCACCCTGCTTGCCAGGATTGAGCCGATGGGGGGGTTACTCTTTTTTGGCGACCATCTGAAACCAGATCGGCACGGTCAGAAGCATCAGCACGATCATCATCATGCCGATGGCCAAGAGATCCCGCTGTACCTTGCGAATGGCCTCCTGCATGGGTTTCAGGTCGGAGATGATTTCAAAAGCGCCATGCTGCTCGCCCCGCTCCCATCCTTCCATCTTGATGCCCAGGGGATCCAGACCCTGGCCTTCAGGATAGTCTTTGACGCTGCCGTGGCACAGCATACACTCTTTTTTCATGACGATGGGTCGCATATAGCGTAAGGCGTTGATCTCTTCATCGATCTGCCAATATTCATCCACCCCGTCCCGGTCGATCTTGTCGAGCATCTGCCGCTCGATGGGGGTGGCCTCATGTTTGGAGCTACGGGCATTGACCCGAACCACCCGGAAGGTGTAGAGGGCGTCATGGGCGATTCCCTGACCAACGGTCCAGCTGGCCACAATGGGAATGGTGCGATAGTAGCGTGTCAGCCGGGCCACCTTAAGGATTTCCTCTTTGGAGGTGGCTCCTTTACGGCCAATATATTTTTGCGCCTCGGCCAGCAGTGATGGATCGAACACCTCGTCGGCGACCATCTCCGAAACATAGCGGCGGGTGGCTTCGGCCTGGACGGTGATGGCCCGGGCCTGTTGAATCATATGATTCTTGGCCTCCTGCTCAATCACCCCCTTGACCAGGGAAAAGATCAACACATAACTTCCCAGCAGAATCAGCAGACTGACTGCGATGATTCTGGCCACAAGGCGTTTGCTGGATGCGTCTTCCACGGCGGATTTCCCAAAGATTTGAGAGTTGATGATACAATTCAAGCCGACACTATGCCCCGAATTGAGCTTGGGGGGAAGGTGTGGCACGCTGGATGATATCAGGCACAATCCATAGATGCGGTTTTGGTGGAAGAGGTTCAATGTGACGATTTTTTTTGCCAAGGGGGGGCTGAATGTGAAAAATGACCTCTGTTCCCTGAGGAGAGAATGGTTGCCAGAATGTTTGTGTGGCAGGGTTTCTTTCGGCAGGGTCTCTATTGGCTGCGGATAGGAAAGGGTGGACCGAAGTGAACGTAACCATCATCGGTAGTGGCTTTGCGGCTTTGGCAGCGATTCATCGGCTGCGCAATTTGGACTCGGGACGCCGTATCGGCATCACCGTCATCGCTCCCCAGGCCTCATTCACCTATCTTCCCAGCCTGATCTGGATACCTTCCGGATTGCGTCAAAAAGAGGATATCACCTTCTCTCTCAAGCCTTTTTTTGAGTGGATGGGGGTCGATTGGCATGCTGGCAGCGCCGTGGGGGTGAAGGATAACGGTCGCACAGTTATAACCACCTCCGGTGAGGTCCAAAACGACGCCCTGCTCATCGCTTCCGGTGGCCAATATATCCGTAAGCTGCCCGGGATTGATCACACCCTGAATCCCTGCTCGGGGGTTTCGGATGTGGCGGAATTTCGGGACCGGATTGAGACCATGCCGGGGGGGAAGGTGGTGATGGGGTTTGCCGGAAACCCCAAGGAGCCCACAGCGGTGCGGGGGGGGCCGATGTTTGAATTTTTGTTCGGTCTGCACACCCAACTCAGACGCCAGGGGCGGCTGAAAAATTTTGATCTCGCCTTTTTTTCCCCCATGGCCGAACCGGGCAAGCGTTTGGGGCCGAAAGCGGTCAAGGGGTTGCTCCACACCATGAAAAAACGTCAGATCACGACCCATCTGGGCCACAAGATGGTGGGTTTTGGAGCCGATTATGTGGAGACCGAAGGGGGCAGGATTGCCTCTGATCTGACCCTCTTTATCCCCGGCATGACCGGCCAGGGGTGGTTTAAAAACACCGGTTTGGCTCTCTCTGACGGGGGTTTTTTCAAGGCGGATGTTCATGGTCGGGTCGAGGGGGGGGAGCGGGTCTATGTGGCTGGGGATGCGGGGAGTTTTCCGGGGCCGGAGTGGCGCGCCAAGCAGGCTCATATGGCGGAACTTCAAGCGGTCGCAGCCATCAATAACATCTATCGGGAGCTGAAAGGCTTGCCCCCCCGGGCCACCTTCCGTACCGAGCTGATCTGCATTGTCGATACGTTGGATTCAGGGATTTGGGTCTCCCGCTTCAAAAAAATGGGCCTCATCCTCCCCCCCCTGTTGCCGATGCACTGGGTGAAGATCCTGCTGGAGTGGAAGAGCGTCCACCCCTATCGGTAAGTGGGAATGGAAAAATGTAGGATGTGGTGAGCGAAGCGAACCGCATCACTCAAGGGTGATGCGCCTTCTATAGCCATTCGATTCAAGATTTGGACATATGCCGTTGCACTATTTTTGTCATTCCCGCGAATGCGGGAATCCAGGGCATCTGGCACGAAACTTTCCAAATCTTGCTTCACTTTCAGCAAAACACCAGCTTTGCTGAAGATTTGGTTTTTTCTTGAGGGGCATGATTCTCTCTTGGTCCCCGCCTTTGCGGGGATAACGAGTCAGAGAAGAGTGTCCAATTCTGAGGTAGGCCTACTATAGCCTGGAACGATTATATCCCTCGAACGATGCGGTTCGCGCGGCTCACCACATCCTACCCGTATATCTAAATGTTTAGGTGTTCAAGCCTCCCCCTGACTCTCTTGAGGTAGGGAGGGCAGCGGTTGCAGCTCATCAGAGCGGGCCATTTTTTCCAGGATCATGCTGGCCTCCTGATCGCTGTTGCTGACCCAATAGCCGGGGGTTTTTTTGGAGGCGGCTTTGGCTTGATACATCCGTTCATCCGCCGATTTAACCATATCATCCACCGAGAGAAACTGTTCCGGCCCGGTTTGAATCAAGCCAACGCTGAAGGAGACCCCATACTCCCCCGCTTTGGCATCGAATCGATCCACCAGCCTGCGACACACTTCCTGGGCCTCCTGGTCGGTGGAGCCGGGTAGAATAATGCAAAACTCATCCCCGCCATAGCGGCAGCTGGTATCCACATCCCGCACCGTTGCCAGCAGACACTCTCCCACATGGGCCAAAACCAGGTCTCCCACCTGATGTCCCTGTTGATCGTTCAGTTTTTTAAAGCCGTTGAGATCAAAATAGGCCAGGGTCAAAGGCTCCTTGCGACGCTTGACATGGGCCAGGTCGCTGCGCAGATGCTCATAGAAGGCGCGCTGGTTGAGAAGTCCCGTCAAGCCATCCTGGCGGGAGAGATCTTTCAGCTCCTGGGTGCGCAGGGCAACGGTCTGCTCCAGATCTTGGGCATAGCTCTCCAGCTCCTGCTGAGCCACGGTTACTTCCGCCACCAGTGCCCCGGTATAGGTCTCAAAAATCAAGTGGACATCAAACATCAATACTTTGGAGAGGCTCTGTTTGCGGGCTTCCGCCTCAATCCGTGAACAGGCGCCGTCTTTGCACTGATCTTCCAAAACTTGCTGCAACACCTCCAACAAATAACATACGGCAGACATGTAGAGGGAGGGTGGAACCCCAATGCGCTTATGTACCTTGCCTACCCGAAGACGGCTGTTGACGTAGAGGTCGTCGTAGGAGCCGGAAAAAAGCTCTTGGATGTAGTTGCGCAGGGTGTTTTGCAGTCGGAGCAGGGTATCTGCATCTCCGATGACCAGCTGGATGTCAGAAAAAGAGAGCAGTCTGTCGTAAAAAGTAGTGATGATTTGATCCATGCTTTCGGCCACAAAAGCTTTGGCGCTCAGTAGATTGCGCTTGTCTTCCTCCGTAATGTTAAAAAGCTTTCTGCGCTCAGCAATGCGCCGATCAGTCAGTTTTAGTTGTTCTGCAAGGGTTTGATCGGTGAGTTGCATATGGAGCCTCTGTATCCAGGTAATTGGCAGTAAGGTGGTATGAGATGGTGTCGCAGTAGCAAGCAGATAAGGGATCGCTGGGAATTATTGCGTTTCAGGGTTTTTTTAACAACAGAATAATTTGCATCCAGTCAGTCATTCCATAAGATTCCGGGTTCAGGGAGGTGGGTTTGTAGCGTGTGCGGTAGGAGAGGGGAAGGAGGTGGATATGGATTTTTTCAGCCACCAACTTCACCCTTGATCCAAAAAAAAAGGCCTGACCAATTTGGCCAAGCCTTTGATTTTTGAATGGTGCCCAGGAGAAGACTCGAACTTCCACGACCTTGCGATCACTAGAACCTGAATCTAGCGCGTCTACCAATTCCGCCACCTGGGCGATCAAACGAGGCGCAGTATACCCGGAACCGATCCTGGCATCAAGCCGTCTTTCGTATCCAGCCAAAGATCTTTGTCAGGGGGTGAAAAAATGGCTGGAAAATACGGGTTGGAAAAGCCACAAAAGGGGCTCTGCCAGGGTGGGGTCAGTTGATGAAGCCGCCGCCGGTATCCACGAGTTTGGCCAGATCAATGCCCAAAAGATCTATCGCCGCCTGCCAACGTTCGCTGGGGGGGAGGTCGAAAAGAATGCGACGATCCAGATCACACACCAGCCAGGAGTTTTCCTTCAGCTCCATCTCCAGCTGCCCCGCTCCCCAACCTGCATAACCCAGTGCAAACAAAAAGGATTCTGACGTTTCCGATTCTGCCAGATGTTTCAGGATATCCGGGTTGGTGCCCATGAAAAGCTCCGGGGTTACTTCCAGGGAGCCGGGAAAATCGAGGCCTTTTTCGTAGAGGATGAAGCCTCGCTCCAGGGAAACCGGCCCCCCCTGATAGACCACCGGTTTTTGCAGGCGCATCCAATCGAGATCCAGCTGGTCGATCACATCGTCCATGGTGGCCGGGTGGGGTTGATTGACGATAATTCCCAAAGCGCCGTCATCAGAGTGGGCGCAAAGAATCACCACCGTACGGGCAAAATTGGGATCGTTGAGGTTCGGCATGGCGATGAGTAGTTTGCCCGTGAGAGTGCTGCCCTCAGCCGTCATGACCCACCATCCCCGTTGTTTGCTTGGGAGAGGGTGTCGTGGAGCTTGCCCAATATATCGTCAAAGCCGCCATTACTCATCACCACCACCTGATCTCCGGGTTCCAGCTGTTTTTGCAGGATTTCAATCGCCTCTCCGGCATCCTCCACCACCACCGCCGACTGGGTGCCGCCGCTGTTGATGCGATCCGCAACCTCTTCCACATCCAGCAGTTCTTCGTCCGGCAATCCCCGGGCCTTGGGTCTGGCAAGCAACACCCGATCCGCTTGGGCCAGAGCCGGGGCCAGGCGTCCTTGATGCACCCGGCGGCGCATGGTGTTGGAGCGGGGTTCCAATACCGCCCAGATCCGTCCTCGACCCGCAGCACCGATGGCGGCCAGGGTGGTGGCGACCGCTGTGGGATGGTGGGCAAAATCGTCGTAGACCGAGATGCCGTTGATTTCGTAGCGCAATTGAAAACGCCGAGCGACACCCTCAAACAGCTCCAGAGCTGATTTGATTTTTTCCGGAGAAAGACCGTGGGAGAGGGCCGCAGCAGAAGCCGCCAGGGCGTTGATCACATTGTGGCGGCCCAATAATTTCCATTGGACGCTAAAAAGAGGCTCTCCATCCCGAATCAATGTCCAGTGGCTGCCGTCTTCTTTGTCCAAACGGGCGGTAAAGGGGAAATCCCCATCCAGACCATAGCGAACGATGGGGGTGAACGATTCCCGAACCACGCACTCCACTTCGGAATCATCGCCGTTGGCCAGGATCAATCCCGATGGCGGTACGGTGCGCAGCAAAAAACGAAACTGGGTGCAGATCGCCTCCAGATCCGGATAGATGTCGGCGTGGTCAAATTCCAGATTGTGAAAGACCAATGTGCGGGGGCGATAATGGAGAAATTTGGGCCGTTTGTCCCAAAAGGCGGTATCGTATTCATCTCCCTCTACCACCACCCAATCCCGTTTGGGATAGCGCACCCCCTGACCAAAATTGAGGGGAATGCCACCGATAAAAAATCCCGGCTCCTCCCCCGCATGCTCCCACAGCCAGGCGATGATGCTGGTGGTGGTGGTTTTGCCGTGGGTGCCAGCGACCACGATGGGGTGGCGTCCCTCCAGCAGATGCTGAAACAGCCACTCGGCTCCAGAGCGGTAGGGAATGTCCAGGTCCATCAGGGCTTCCAGCTCCGGGTTGCCCCGGGAGATGGCGTTGCCTACCAGAACCAGATCGGGCACGGGGTTGAGGTTTTCCGGTCGAAAGCCTTCGTAGGTGGTGATGCCCCGCTCTTGGAGGAAGGTGCTCATGGGGGGGTAGACCCCGGCATCGGAACCGGTCACCTGCCAGCCGCCGTCCCGGGCCAGAGAGGCCAGGCCCGCCATGGCTGTGCCACAGATACCGATGATGTGCAGATGTCTGGATTCGGTCATCTCCAAACCAGTTCCCCCTCCCACCCTGGTTGGGCAGTTTTATAAATGTGCTTGAAGTGATCCCAGTCAAAACCGGGGCCCGGATCCCATTTGCGTTCCGGCGCAATGTGCTGATGACCGGTGATATGGTCTTCCTTGAGTTCGGGCAGACCCTTTTGCAAGCTGCGGGTGAGTGCCCCAAGCCCTTGATATTGGGCCTCTTCAAAGGGGGTGTGTTCATCCCCCATCAGCTCTACCCCCACCGAAAAATCATTGCAGCGGTTTTGGTTTTGCCAGGAACTGACCCCGGCATGCCAAGCGCGTTTTTCGATGGGGACATATTGGGTAAGCCCCCCGTTGCGGTCCAGTAGAAAATGGGCCGAGACCTTCAGATGGGCGATTTCCTGAAAAAAAGGATCCTCTTGGGGGTTGATTCGCCCGAGAAAAAGATCGTCCACATGTCGGGTGCTGTCAAAATCACCTGGGGGCAGGCTGATAGCATGCACCACCAGGAGTTTAACAGCCATCCCCGCCGGACGCCCGTCGGCGTGGGGGGATGGCAGATAACGAAAGGCTTTCAGGGGGGAAAGGCCACTCAGGGCACGCTCTCCACGGAAACCACCTCGGGAATCCGCTCCTTCATCAGCCGCTCAATACCACCCTTGAGGGTCTGGATGGCGCCGGGGCAGGTGCCGCAAGCGCCCCGCAGTCGTACATTGACGACATTTTCAGGGGTGATTTCGACAAACTCCACATCCCCTCCATCCCGTTGCAGGAAGGGGCGGACCTCTTCCAAAACTTTCAGCACTTTATCTTGCATCGGTCGATCTCCAGTTTGATCAAGTCGGTCTGAATGGGGGGCCTTTTCCACACGCATTTACAGCCCCACTCTTTTTAAGCCCGTCCCCCTTACCCGGACTGATACCACAAATCCTTTCGAATGTCATTTAGTTCCGTGCAGTTGCCTGATAGATGGCTCTTTCCCGGAGCGGTCTTGGAGAGGTTTTTCTGTTCTTTTTTCAGGCAGCTGAAGGAGGGGGCTGGGCGCTACCTTTGCAACCGGCAGCTCCAGATAATCCTCTCTGCCAACCTCTCATTTGACCCCAATCCGCTGCTGGAAAAGTTTTGAAGCCAAATGATTCTCACTTACTAAGAGAGAGTCCCTATTTCAATCCCAAGTTCCCCCGCATCCAGGCGTCCGATGGATTGTAGCAGGCGATATTGGGAAAAAAGATAGGCATAGCGGCTTTTGGCGAGATCGGTTTCAGCGGAAAAAAGTTCGTTCTGGGCATCGAGCAGGTCCAATGCGGTGCGTGCGCCTACTTGAAACTCCTGCTCCATACCCAACGCCGCATCCCGGGCCGCTTCCACCACCGCTGCGAAGGCGGCCATGGAGGCTTCAGCGGTGCGATAATCGAGAAAGGCCTCTTCCACCTCCCGGGCGGCCTGGCGTAGCAGCCGGTCTTTTTGGGCCTGGGCGGCGTCCCGCTCCGAGCGGGCTTGGGAGATGAAGGATTCGGTCATGCCTCCGGAATAGATGGGCAGTTCCACCCCGACGCCGATGGCAAAGGTATCCACCGGATCACTGCGCCCGCTCACCCGTTGGTTCCAGGAGCGGCTGGCGCTGGTGGAGAAGGAGACCACCGGATGATGACCGGCTTTTTCCATATCGATTTCAAGCTCTGCCACCTGTAAGCGCTTTTGGATGGCGACAATATCGGGGCGTTGGTGGACTTTGGTGAGAAGTTCCGACAAGGGCTGGCCGAGTACGGATTCCGGAACAGGCGGCAGCAGCAATCCATCCTGGGGGGGGGCTCCGACCACCTCTTCAAAGCGGGCGATGCTGACGGCGATATCATTTTTGGCGCTGATCTGATCCGCCACCGCCAGGGCCAGCCGCGCTTTGGCCTGGCTCACATCGGTGCGGGTGATCTCCCCCACCCGAAACCGCGCCTGGGTAGCTGCGAGATGGCGCTTGGTTACCCCATGATTGTTTTCCGCCAGCCGGGCGACCTCTCTGGCCTGCAATAGATCCACTGACACCTGGGCCAGCTCCAGCAAAATCCCCTGATGTACCGCCGCCAGATCGGATTCAAAGGCATCCACATAGGGTTGGACCTGCTTCATCGCCACCCACAGCCCGCCATCGTAGAGGGACTGGCCGAGGCTCAAGCCAATGGTGGCCGGGTCGCTGGTGGAGCGTCCCTCTTCATAGTCGCTGCTGTTGTGGGTTTTGGAGGCGGAAAAGTTGAGATTGGGATAGAGAGCCGCCTTGCTCTGAACAATCCGCTCCCGGGCAGCGCTCAGGTTGGCCTGGGCTTCCTGGGCTTTGGGGTTTTTGGTCAGAGCCGCCTCGGCGGCCGCAGCAAAGGGGGTCAGTTCCTGGGGGGTGGTGGCCAGATCAGAGTGGTCACCAGCACCCCGCATCTCGCCATTTTCATCAGCAAGGCTTGGGGCTTGGGCCAGCACCATCGATTCGTGGGGAGAGTGGTTTGGATCATCCCCATGGTCGACACTCTGTGCTTGGGCTTTGCGTGCGTTGATGGCGTTGCCTTGGGCAGCCATGGTGGTGGAGCCCGTCAGACTGGGGGTAACCTGGACACGGGAAAAATCCTGATTGGCTTCACTCCAACCGGAAGTTGGCAGAAAGCCCCAGGCACACAGGGAAAGGATCGGAAGCAATCGTTTCATGGCTTTTCCTCAATCATGTGGCGGATATAGGCGGGGGTGGACTGGATGAAATCTAGCCATGCTCCCTCTCGCCAAGCCTTGGGAGGCAGTTTTAACCGGTCGGCCATCTCTTGCAACCCCATAAGAAGTTTTTCGATATGTTGGGGGGTGTGGGAGGCGTTGATGGTGACCCGGAGTCGGGACTCCCCCTGGGGTACCAGTGGGGGGGTGGCCGCCACACACAGAAGTCCTTTTTGATAGAGAATGTCCGCAGCCATGGTGGCTTTTTCCTCTGAACCCAAGAGGATGGGGATGATGGGGGAGGGGCGCAAGGGGATGTCGAGTCCCAGGGCCAGCATCCCTTTGAGGGTGGCGAAGGTGTTTTTCCAGAGCTGTTGGCGCAAAGAGGGCTCCTGCTCCATGATGTCAAAGGCGGTGATGATGCCAGCGGCCTGTTCGGCGGGCAGGCTGGAGGTAAAGCGATAGCCGGAAGCGGAGAGCTTGAGAAAGGCGATGATCTCGGGCTCTGCCACGACAAATCCCCCCAGTGCCCCGGCTGCCTTGCTGAGGGTGCCCATATGGATCTGAATGTGATCCTCCACCCCGAAATGTTCCGCCACCCCCCGTCCGTTCGGGCCGAAGAGTCCGGTACCGTGGGCGTCGTCGATCATCACCGTGGCCTGGTAGCGTCCGGCCAGTCGGGTGATCTGGTCGAGTGGCGCCAGATCCCCATCCATGCTGAAAACCGCATCGGTGACGATGAGTATTTTTTGGCCCTGGTTTTCCTCCAGCAGGGCCGCCAAATGATCCATATCCCCATGGCGATAGCGGTGGCAGGGGGTTTTGGCCAGGGTGATGCCCATCTGGATGGAGCGGTGGTTCAGGGCGTCGGAGAGGATGAGCCCGGGTGGGGTTTCATCCGGGGGCTTGTTAAAAAAATGGTGGCTGAAATGTTGGGCCCGCATCAATCCGGGAATGGTGGCGACGTTGGCTAACAGCCCGGTGGCAAACACCATGGCGGCCTTGCCCCCCTTGAAGCGGGCGATGCGCTCTTCCAGCTCCTCCAGCAGCCGGAGATTTCCCCCCAGGCGGCGGGATTCACAGGTGCCCATGGTGTGTCGTCCAATCGCCTCCCGTCCCGATTCAATCACCTCGGGCCGGGTGGAGAGCCCCAGATAGTTGTTGGAGGAGAAGGAGAGAAAGGGGCGGCCCGCAATGGTAAATTCCGGGTTTGGCAGGCGGTCGATGGCTATTTCGGGGGGGGCTTGGCCATGGCTTTTGAGCCAGCTGTGACAGCGCCGGATTTCATCGGTCAGGGGGGTTGAACGATGGCTGGGCATGAAGAGAGGCTCAAATGGCTGGAGCTGGGCGGCTGGTTATTAGACTACCAGGAGGCCCGGATGGGGGCAGCCCAATGGGGAATCGGCTGGCTGAACGACCGGCTCAGATATCCAGATTGCCCTGGGCAAAGGGGGCCTTTTCCTGAATAAACTTAAACCGCTCCGCCGGGCGCTTGCCCATCAGCCGGTCAAAGGTGCCGTCGGTCTCGGCGCTGTCATCGACAAACACCCTGAGCAGTCGCCGGGTTTCGATATTCATGGTGGTCTCCCGCAGCTGCCCCGGGTCCATCTCCCCCAGCCCCTTGAAGCGGGAAATCTGGATTTTTTCCCGGGCCATTTTTCGCTCCATGAGCTTCACCACCCGCTCTTTTTCCGCATCATCCAGGGCATAGGAGCTTTGGGCGCCCGCCTTGATGCGATAGAGGGGGGGTTGGGCCAGAAAAAGATGGCCTTGGGTGACCAGGGGGGGCATGAAGCGATAAAAAAAGGTCAGAAGCAGGCTGGCAATGTGAGCGCCATCCACATCGGCGTCGGTCATGATGATGATCCGATTGTAGCGGATGGCCGAAACGTCGAATTGCTTGCCCGAGCCCGCACCGATAGCGGTGATGAGGGATTGCACCTCGGTGTTTTTCTGGAATTTTTCCAGGTTGGCCTGTTCCACGTTGAGAATTTTTCCCCGCAGGGGCAGCACCGCTTGGGTGTGGCGGTCCCGGGCCTGCTTGGCGGAGCCCCCGGCGCTATCTCCCTCAACGATAAACAGCTCGGATTTGGCCGGATCCGTATGGATACAGTCCGTGAGCTTCCCCGGCAGGGTGAGGCGGGCCGTGGCGGATTTGCGCTTGACCTGGGTGGAGGCTTTTTTCCGACGCAGGCGCTCCTGCCCCCGCTCCACCACTGCTTCCGCCAGTCGGGTGGCCTGCTCCGGGCTGCCGTGAAGCCAGTGATCCAGATGATCCTTGACCACCGCTTCCACTTGCCTGGCAAGCCCGGTATTGGTGAGGCGTTCTTTGGTTTGACCGGCAAACTGGGGGTTGGAGATGAAGACGGAAAAGAGGGCGTAGAGCCCCCCAAAGACATCTTCAGCGGTGATGGTGAGCCCTTTGGGGAGGAGATTGCGGGACTCCATATATTCCCGAAAGCCCTTCACCAGCGCCGAGCGCAGGCCCGCTTCGTGGGTGCCGCCACCGGTGGTGGGGACCGAGTTGCAGTGGGAGAGGAGTTCCCCTTCCTCTTTCAGGGTCCAGGACATGGCCCATTCCAGCTTGCCTTTGCGCCCCTGACCAAACTGCTCCACGCTGCCTGCAAAGGGTTCGGTGGTGAGGGTCTCCTGGCCGGTCAACGCCTCCCTGAGATAGTCCACCAGGCCGTTGGGGAAGAAAAAAACATGTTCCTCTCCCTTCTCCTCCAGATTGACCCGGATGGAGACCCCTTTGTTGAGGTAGGCCTTGGAGCGGCACATCTCCAAAATCCGCTCCGGGCGAAAAATCGTGTCGGTGAATATTTCGGGATCGGGCATAAAGGCGATCTGGGTGCCTTTGCGCCGGGAGTTGTCGAGCCGCTCCAGGGTGCCTTTGGGCAGGCCCTGTTCGAAGCGATGTTTAAATTTTCCCCCGTCCCGCTCCACAACCACTTCGGTCCAGGAGGAGAGGGCGTTGACCACGGAGATGCCGACGCCGTTCAATCCCCCGGAGGTGGCGTAGGCTTTGTTGTCAAATTTGCCCCCGGCGTGGAGGGTGGTGAGGATCACCTCCAGGGCGGAGCGATCCGGATAGCGGGGCATGGGATCCACGGGGATGCCCCGGCCATTGTCCCGCACGGTGATGGAGCCGTCCCGACCCATGGTGACCCAGATGCGGTCGGCGTGTCCGGCGGAGGCTTCGTCGGTGGCGTTGTCGAGGATTTCGGTGACCAGATGGTGCAGGGCACGGCTATCCACCCCCCCGATATACATGCCCGGGCGGCGGCGGACCCCTTCCAGTCCTTCCAATACCTCAATCTGTGAAGCGTCGTAGGTCATGGCGGATTAAGTGGCAGCGGCTGTTTTCCCCGGGTTACTCAACAGGCCATGGCGGCGCGAGCCCCATCGGAGAGGGTCGCCGGGGAAGTGGGTTGTGCTGGATGACCATGTGGGGAACGGCCCGGATGAAGCAAGGGGCGGTGGGCCGGGGGAGACGGGATTATTTGTGACGGTAGGAAATACGGCCCTTGGTGAGGTCGTAGGGGGTCAGTTGTACCGTCACTTTGTCTCCCGGCAAAATCCGGATGTAGTGCTTACGCATCCGTCCGGAAATGTGGCACAGGAGTTTATGCTCGTTTTCCAGCTCCACCCGGAACATGGCGTTGGGCAGGTTTTCGAGAACCGTCCCTTCCATTTCCAAAACATCTTCTTTACTCAAAGCCTCATCCTCTTGGCTTTTGGGAAGGATCGGTCAGCGTTTATCGCCAAGGCAGACCACTCCCAAGAAAAAAGGATACAGGGTAGCCGTTTTTTTGGCGAAGTCAATGTAAATGCACCCCTCACGCCGTTGCTTCCCTCCTGGAGAGGGGATTCCCATTCTTTATTCACGTCCCATTCCTGATCCAACCCAGTGGAGGGATCTGTTTCAGGGAGGGCGCTTTTTTTCGGGGGCAATCACAGGCAATCCCAACCGGCAATCGATTCTTTTGGTGGGTATTGAACCGATTGTTATTCCAGATAAAAATGGTGGGATACAACCGGCAATCCCCACCGGCAATGATTCACAGCTGAATGTAGGGGCCGTAGAGATAGGTGAGGAAGGCAAGCCAGCTTGGCAGGGTCTCAGGATCGATGCGTTGCAGGGCGAGGACGGCATAGCCGAAGGCCATGATGGCAAATAATATGGTGCAGCCACTCCGCAGCCGGGTCAGGTGATAGAGCCATTGTGTCTGTGCTTTTGGGGGTGGGGCTTGTTCGTCCTGTTTTTTTCGATGGTTCCAGATAATCGTCGTTTTGTCGCTCAGGATGAAAACAGTTGCCGTTACCAAAGCACTTGCCAAGCTCAGCCACTGCCAGGGGGCCAGGTTGAAAAAATCGAAGGCCCATAGATAGAGCAGGGAGGGCGCATGTAAAAGCGTCCCACTCTCCTTGATCACAATGATTTTTTCGGGAGACACGGTGAGATAGGCCGTAGCGGCCACCACGAAGAGAGCCACCCCCCTACGCAGCCATTCCGACCGCCCACCATGGAGTTCCGTCACCAGACACGCCCCCCACTCATTTTCATCCATTTGACGCTTTTTGGGGTAGGTGAAGAGATAAACCAGCGGGAAATAGAGCCAGCAGGTGGATTTCAGGCTCCAGCGGTAGAGGAGAGCGGGGA
>JADFZT010000033.1 GCA_015232395.1 Magnetococcales bacterium
CGGTTTTTTTTTAAAAAGGGGGGGGGGGGGCGGGGGGGTTTTTAGGGGGGGGGGGGGGGGGGGGGGGGGGGGGGGGGGGCGGGGGGGGGGGGGGGGGGGGAGAATGGATAGGCTCATCCAAAATGAGTTCCGCAGGATTTATGCCGCTTTGGAAGATGGTTTTCCGGGAGGGGTGAGTCAAGGAGGGGGGTTGAGGGAAAATACAATAGTTTACTGATCGTTACGAAGCGTCATAAAAAAGAGGTCGCAGCATTTAACAGGGTGGGGTGGGAGCAGTGCTTGACTGAGTAGTGGATAAAAAGTGTGTCATATCACACAATGTTTTTTAAAAAGTGAGCTGAATGACTCATTGCAGCTTGGACGAGAGGAAAAGTAACCCCGATTTGGCTGGGAGTGGGGTCTGTTGTTCCAGGAGGGTGTGGGGATTTTCACCTGTTTGGGTGAGGTGTGGAGTGTTTTTTGTGGACAGTAAACTGGACAGTAAACAAAGCATAAAACACAACACAAAACAAGCTCATCTGGCAGGCGTATGATCCGATTTAATGGTTCAATGATCAAAAAATCAATGAGTTAACAATTATGGCCCGACCATTGCAGTGTGTTTTGGCAAGCAGCAAACAGAATGGACGAACCATTCAATAGCCAATCACAATCATGGAGACAGATCATGACCGAGTCCTACACTTTCAGCTCCCCCATCCTCACTTCCCTGTTGGCCATTCTTTCAGCAGCCGCTGTTTTTTCCACCCCGAGCCTTATCTGGAGCACCCTGAATTTGGCTGGATTGATTTGAAGTGGTTGACCGGCAGGCAAGCTCAATCCTGGATGGGCGTTTGGAATCAGGAATCCGTTGGACCATCCGAAAAAAAACCGGGCGCAACGATCTCGTCCCCTCTCCAACCAGAAACCTTCGGGTGACCGGTTTGGGAGCGGGATGGGGCAGCTTGGGTGGCGGGATGTGTTTATTCCAAGTCGGTTGAGGGAATGGATTTTTTTGGATCTTCAGTCTGTTTGTTCCAGTTGCCCAGCCAGTGAAGGGGGCGTTTTTTTCAAGCCGGTTTTTTTCTCTGGCAGCAGGGTATGGCAGCGTCTTATGATTTAAAAATATAATAGACCATTCCGGGGGTTCAATGGGATTTTGCTGGGGATCCCGGGGAATCATTCAAAAACCCTGTTTTATCCTGTCGATTGTTTAAAATATTGAGGTATCATCAACGCCGATGCTGTTTTGCAAGCCTGGGGGCAGTCAAACCGTGATCCACTGGGAGAGGCGTTGTTGAAGCTTAAGGTGAAATCCCCACTGCTCCTTCTGCTCTCTCTTTTGACGCTTCTGGCTGCCTACCCCCTGGAAGCCTCACCCCCTCCCGCCAAGCGTCATATCCTTCTGCTCAACTCCTACCACGCCACCATGCCCTGGGTACGCAATGTGGTCCAGGCGGTGGAGGATGCCATCGAGCCCCGGCAAGGTCAGCTCAACCTCCATACCGAATATATGGATACCAAGCAGGTTCCCTATGATGAAACATATCAGGGCCTGCTCTATGCGCTTCTGGAACAAAAATATCGACAGACACCCGTTGAATTGGTGATGGTTTCGGACAATAACGCCTTTGAATTCATGCGGGCGTATGGAGAGCGGCTTTTTCCGGGTGTTCCGGTGGTTTTTTGTGGGGTGAACAATTTTCAGGCTGCCTGGATCGAGGAATTTCCCCATTTTACCGGTATTGCCGAGGTGTTTGACGCCAAAGCGACCCTTGCAGCCGCTTTGGAAATGCATCCCCACACCCAGCGGGTTTTTATCATCAACGACCACCTGCCCACCGGTCAGGCCTGGGCGGCCTCCATTCGTCAGCAGTTGGCCGGGTTTGAAAAACGGGTGGAGCTGATTTTTTCCCGGGAGTGGCCCTTCACTGTTTTGGAAGAGCGGGTGGCGGGGCTGGACGCGGATACGCTGGTGCTCTTCGGGGTCTATTTTCGGGATGCCACAGGGCAATATTACGACTTCTGGGAGAGTATGGGGCGGCTTTCCCGGGTGAGCCCGGTGCCTATTTATGGGCTGCTTGATCTCTATCTGGGGTATGGTCTCGCAGGGGGTAACCTCATCAGTGGTTATCATCAAGGGGAGGAAGCGGCCCGTTTTGCCTTGGCCATTCTGGATGGCCAGAGTCCCAATCAGTTGCCCGTCTCCTGGAGCGGAACCAACCGGTTTATGTTTGATTATAAGCAGATGCAACGCTTCGGCATCTCAGCCGCACAACTCCCCCCAGCCAGCACCATTGTCAATCAGCCCCCTTCCCTGTTGCGGGAGTATGCCCTCTTTTTCTGGTCAGCGGTGGGGGTGATCCTCCTGCTGACCGTGCTGGTCTTGCTGTTGGCCGCCAACGTCATTCGCCGAAAAAAGGCCGAAAGCGCCCTTCAGGAGTCCAAGGACCATCTGGAAGTTCGGGTGGAAGAGAGAACCCGGGCGCTTTTCGAGAGTGAACAGCGATTTCGGGGTTTGGTGGAAACCCTCAACGACTGGATTTGGGAGATCGACCGGGAGGGGTGCTACACCTATGTGAGCCCCAAAGTGGAGGCGTTGCTGGGTTATCCCCCTGAAGAGTTGATCGGCACCCGGCCCCAGGCTTTATGGGAGCCTTCCAGTATTCCTGGGATTGAGGCGTTGTTGCGGAGGCACTACCAGGAGCAGACCCCTTTTGCCGACCTGGAGGTGCCCACTCTGAAGAGAGACGGTACCCTGATTTTTGTTGAGGTGAATGGTCAGCCGATCATTGATTCGGAGGGGGAATTTTTCGGCTTTCGCGGCGTGGTGCGGGATATCACCTCTCGGCGGGCGGCGGAAGAGGCGTTGCGGGATAGCGAGGAGCGATTTCATCAATTCATGTTACATACCCCTCTGGTTGCCTTTATCAAGGATGACCGGGGGCGGATGGTTTATGCCAATGCCGCCTGGGAAAAATTGACCGGCAGACAAAGGTCTGGCTGGGAAGGTCGGACCAGCTACGACTTTTATCCCGGGGAGATCGCCGATTCTTTGGCTGCGGATGATCGGGAAGTTCTCTTGAGTGGCCAGCATCGGGTGTTTCAGGAAAGCGTGCCCCGTGGGGATAAAATCAGCCATTGGCTTTCCCACAAGTTTGGTTTTCGAAATTCCCGGGGAGAACATTTTTTGGGGGGGGTGGCCTTTGATATTACCGAGCGCACCCGTATGGAAGCGGAGTTGCGGGAAAATGAGGCCACCTTCCGGGCGATTTTCGATCAGGGGGGGATGGGCATCGCCATGGGGGATCTCAACGGACGGCTCCTCCAGGTCAATGCCGCTTTTGCCCGAATATTGGGCTATACACCACAAGAGTTGGATGGTTATTGCTGGCAGCATATTTCCCACCCCGACGGCCTGAAGGATAATATCCGATTTTATCAGGAAGTGTTGGCGGGAGAGCGCGCTTCCTTCGAACTGGAAAAACGTTATTTCCGCAAGGGAGGTGGGACCGTTTGGGCGCACCTGACCGTCACGCCGGTGCTCTCCACCAACGGCCAGGTCGCCTTTGTCATCGGTATGATACAGGATATCACCCAGCGCAAACGCATGGAGACGGATCTGGAGCAGGCCAAATCCCGGGCGGAGTCGGCCAATCGGGCCAAGAGTGAATTTTTGGCCGCCATGAGCCACGACCTGCGCACCCCTCTCAACGCCATCATCGGTCTGGGGGATGTGCTCAGGGAGTCCCATCTGGACAAAGTACAGCGCAGCTATTTGGATATCGTCATCA
Organism: Magnetococcales bacterium; assembly: GCA_015232395.1. Lineage (NCBI taxonomy): Bacteria > Pseudomonadati > Pseudomonadota > Magnetococcia > Magnetococcales > Magnetococcales bacterium. The sequence goes on from JADFZT010000033.1 coordinate 3,774, forward strand.
ATGCCGGGGATACCTTGCTGGTCTTGATCAACGATATTTTGGATCTATCCAAAATTGAAGCGGGTCAGATGCAGCTCGAAGAGCAGCCCTTTGATCTGGGAGCGTTGCTTGAAGAGGTGGTGTCGGTGCTTCGAGTGAATGCTGATTCCAAGGAGATTGCCCTTCACTGTCAGTCGGAAGGAGAGAAGCCCATTTGGGTGAAAGGGGATTCCCAGCGGCTTCGGCAGATTCTATACAATCTGTTGGGTAACGCGATCAAGTTTACCCAAAAGGGGAGTGTGGAGCTGAAGGCCGTGCCTCTGGATAGCCAAAAAATGCATTTTGAGGTGAGGGATACCGGAATCGGTATTGCACCAGAGCGCCTGGAAAAGGTTTTCGAGCCTTTTCAACAAGCGGAGGGGAGCCGAACCACCTCCCGTTTTGGGGGGACGGGGCTGGGGCTTTCCATCTGTCGCAAGCTGGTCACTCTGATGGGGGGGGAGATCGGGGTGCAAAGTGTGGTGGATGAGGGGAGTGTTTTTTCTTTTACAGTTGAGCTGCCATCGGTGTTGATGGAGGCCGGGGATGGGTTTGATCCAGGGAGAGAGAGGGGTTCGAGTCAGGCTCAGGGGGTGGCCCTGGACAGGGGGCTTGAGATTCTCGCAGTGGATGATGCGATGGATAATTTGCTGCTTCTCAAGGCCTATCTGAAGAAAACCCCCCATACCTTGACCCTGGCTAATAACGGTCAGGAAGCGGTGGAGCGTTTTCAAGCCGGTCGGTTTGATGTGGTGCTGATGGATATTCAGATGCCGGTCATGGATGGTTATGCCGCTACCCGGGCGATACGGGCGTGGGAGCGGGAAACAGGCTGCCTGCCCACTCGGATTATTGCGCTGACCGCCCACGTCATGAAAGAGGTCGCCCAAAAGGTGGCAGCGGCGGGGTGTGATGGCCACCTGGCCAAACCGATTCGCAAGGAGACTCTTCTCAAAGCTTTGGCCCAACCCCTGAGCGGGGTCCGTGAGGGTCATCTGGTGGGGCATGAAAGCCAGGGGAGCGGTGGATGATTGCCCGTCGGGTGCGCTCGGAAAGTGATGCCCACAACCTCAATATTTTTAAGATGGTGCTGGCCTGCTTTTTGGCAGGTTTTCCCAGTCTGCTCTTTTCCCTGCCCCCCACCCACAGTACGGTCATCCATCCAGCCTCCGGGGTGGCTTTGGCGGGGCTTCTGCTCTGGGGGTGGCGGTTGTGGCCAGGGGTGTTTTTAGGGATCTTTTTTCTGGGATTGTGGGCCTTTCTGGAAGAAGGGGGGCCGTTTACCATTCACGGTTATGCCTTGGCCGTGGGCATGGCTGTGGCGGGCACTCTCCAGGCGGTGCTGGGCTATCTTCTGGCAAGACGCCTTTTTCGAATCTCCCTGCGTCTCGACGATGCCATGGGTGTGGCCCGCCTGTTTCTTATTGTGGGGCCGGGCGCCTGTCTGCTGGGCGCTTCGGTGGTGGTGTGGGTGCTCTGGACTTTGGAGTTTGTCCAGACCGTCGATCTGCGTTTTACCTGGTGGACCTGGTGGGTGGGGGAGAGCCTCGGCATTTTTTTTGTTTTGCCATTGATGCTGATCGCTTTTGGAACGCCCCGCTCTCTCTGGCGGGGAAGGGGCGTTGCCGTTGGGTGGCCATTGGTGATCGCAGCAGTTGTGCTGACTCAAATGTTTGCCTATTCGAGCCGCTATGAAGCGGATCGTTTGAGAAATGCCTTTCGAGAGGAGGCGCGGGTGTTGGCCCACACCCTGGAGAGTCAGTTTGATCGCTACCTGGAAGTGATCTGGTCTCTGGAAGGTTATTTTGCCGGCTCTCAACATGTCTCCCGGGAGGAGTTCAAGGCCTTTGTTCGGGGCGTGTTGCCCCGCCATCCAGGGATTCAGGCCATCTCCTGGAATCCACGCATTTTGAACCAGGAGCGTGCGGAGTTCGAAGCCCGGGTACGGTGGGATTTTTTGGAGAATTTTGAGATTACTGAAAAATCCCCTGAGGGGCTGTTGGTTCCGGCGGGTGTCCGGGATGAATATATCGTTGTCAACTATATCGAACCTCTGGAAACCAATCGCAGTGCCGTTGGTTTTGACGTGGCCTCCACGCCGGAGCGCAAGGTGGCTCTCGATATGGCCCGGGACAGTGGCCAACCTGTTGCCACGGCCCCCATCAATCTGGTTCAAAATATCCGCAAGTCTTTGGGAGTGCTTGTTTTTTTGCCAATTTATCGGTGGCCCCTGGAGGTTGAATCCGTAGCAGATCGGCGCAATAATCTGCTTGGGTTTGGGGTGGGGGTGTTTCGCCTGGGAGATGTGATTCGCCACGCTTTTGGCAAGGATTATCTGAAACATCTGGAGCATGTGGTCGGGCGGGTCTACGATGTCACACCGGGTTTGGCTGAGGAAAAGCAGCTCATAACCATCTTTTTGCGCAAGGATGGTGCGGTCTTCGAGTTTCCCGATGAGATCATCCCTCTGGTGGATCCCAAGGGGTTCCGTTGGAACCAAACCTATGACATGCGGGGGCGGGTGTGGCGTTTCACCTTCGACACCACTTATCGCTACCGGTCGGAATTCAGGGATTGGGGGGAGTGGATGCTGCCTTTGGGGGGGCTGCTTTTTTCCGGGCTTCTGGCGGCGTCGCTTTTGGTGATCACCGGGCGCACCCATCGCAACCACGAATTGGCCCGCCAGCTGGAAGGGCGCAAGGCGGCGTTGGAGCGATCCAATATCGAGTTGGAACAGGAGATCCATCAGAGGCAGGAGGCGGAAGACAGGCTCAGGCAGAGTGAGGAGCGCTTTCGAGGGGCCTTCGAGGGGGCAGCCCACGGCATGGCTCTGGTCTCTCCCAGTGGTCACTTGCTGCTGGTCAATCAGGCCCTCTGCCGCATGACCGGTTATGGTGAAGCGGAACTGCTGAAAATGGATTTTCAAAGCTTCACCCACCCGGAGGATTTGCCGGAGGATCTGGACTCCCAGGCGCGTATCCAGCAAGGGGAGATCGACAAGTATGAGCGGGATAAACGCTGTTTTAACAAGGAGGGACAAGCCTTTTTGGCGCACCTGGCCGTATCGGTGATTCGGGGGAGTGATGGGGCACCTCTCTACAGCGTTTTTCAGATGCGGGATATCACCCAGGAGCGGGAGTTGGAGGCCCGGATCCAATCCGCTGAGCGGCTGGCTTCGGTAGGGCGACTGGCGGCGGGGCTTGCCCATGAGGTGAACAATCCCCTGGCGAGTGCCTCCATCAACCTCCAGGGACTGAAAATGGAACTGGAAGAGGTCTTGGCTTCCAGCAGTGATGCGCGTCACCAGATGGCAATCATTGAACGCAGTTTGGATCGCTCCTCCCAGATTGCCAAGGAGGTGCTGGCCTTTTCCAGCCAAGGTGACCAAGGGTTTTCCCCGCTGGATCTCAACGATGTTTTGGAATCCGCCCTACAGTTGGTGGAGCATCGGCTGGAAGGGATCGTCTTGCACCGGGATTTGGCGGATCTGCCGGATGTGGCAGGGCTTTACGGTAAATTGGAGCAGGTGTGCATCAATCTATTGAACAATGCTCTGGATGCCTGTCCCGAGGAGGGTGGGGTGCTCCATCTGACCTCTTTTTTGGAAGAGGGGTGTGGGGTGCTCACCATTCGGGATAATGGCTGTGGTATTCCGGAAAAAATCATGGGCCGGGTGATGGTGCCTTTTTTTACCACCAAGCGGGTGGGGGATGGCACGGGCTTGGGGTTGGCAGTCTGCTATGGGATTGTGACCCAACACCGGGGAGAGCTGGAACTGGTCAATCATCCGGAAGGGGGGGTGACCGCTACCGTGCGGATCCCTCTGCCGGAAAAAGGGGGTGGCAAAAGGGTCTATCCGATCCTGCCCCTTGGTTGAGTGGTTTGGGCTGGTCGGGGGGGATGGAACTGAGGTGGGGATTGGATGCAATGGGGGGGTGACTGTCTGGGGGTGGGAAGAGATAAGGGGAGGGGGCTTTGGCTGACGCTGTTTTTATCCACGAAACCGCTGTGGTTGATTCCGGGGTGGAGATTGGGGAGGGGAGCCGAGTCTGGCATTTTTCCCATCTTTTGTCAGGAACCCGGATTGGGGCGGGGTGCACCATCGGTCAAAATGTCGCAATCGGTCCCAACGTGCGCCTGGGTGACGGCTGTAAGATTCAAAACAATGTGTCGATCTATGAGGGGGTGGAGCTGGAGGCGGAGGTGTTTTGTGGTCCGAGTATGGTTTTTACCAATGTTGTCACCCCCCGGGCCTTTATCTCCAGAAAACACGCGTTTCGTCCGACACACGTAGGGCGGGGGTGTACCATCGGTGCCAACGCCACCATTCTTTGCGGGGTGCGATTGGGGCGCTACAGCTTTGTGGGGGCGGGGAGTGTGGTGACCCGGGATCTGCCCGATCATGCCTTGATGGTGGGCAATCCCGGGCGGCAGGCGGGTTGGGTGTGTCGATGTGGCCTGGTGCTGGATTCTGATTTGGCCTGTTCGGAGTGTGGCAAGGGATATCAGGTAGGGGATAGGGGTTTGATCGAAGCTTGAATTGCGGTTTGACCAGAGTGTGTTTCCGTTATTTCACTCCTTCCCTGTACCGGTTGAATCGTGCAATCGGGCGGGTTCTGCTATATAAGGTTTTCAGTTTAAGAGGTTTTACCAACCGGAGCGGGTCGGGCGGCCGCTGGCTGGGGGTTGAAAAGGGTGGTGGAGGTTTCGGTCTCTATCCCGTTTTTGATCCCTGGCTGGAGGAAAGTCCGGGCTCCAGAGGGCAGGATGCCGGATAACTTCCGGCGGGGGCGACCCCAGGGACAGTGCCACAGAGAGCAGACCGCCGAACGGGGTTTTTATAACCCGACGGTAAGGGTGAAAGGGTGCGGTAAGAGCGCACCGCGTTTTCCGGTAACGGAAGCGGCATGGTAAACCCCATCCGGAGCAAGACCAAATAGGGGGACGTTAAAGGCTGCCCGTCCAGTCCCCGGGTAGGTTGCATGAGGTGATCGGTAACGGTCATCCCAGATGAATGGTCGCCTCCTTGCCGCTGTTGGGGAAAGCGGTGGGAGACAGAACCCGGCTTACAGGCCCGCTCCGGCCCCACTTTCTCCCCTCTTCCCCACTTTCTCCCCTCTTCCCCACTTTCTCCCCTCTTCCCCACTTTCTCCCCTCTTCCCCACTTTCTCCCCCATTTTTGGTATTCCCCACTTTTCCCTCTCTTCCCCACTTTCTCCCCCATTTTTGGCTGTCGACAGTTGGCAGTAGCGCAGATATTCATGGAATATATTGTGTATGTGTTTGTATTTTAAGTTTTTTATGAAGGTTGTGTCGTGCAATGTTTTCCATTGATCCTGCCACTTCAAAGCGCTGTTTGCTCTTTCAGCCACTTTTGGTGATGGGGGGGTGGGGAGGTGATGAGTGGAAGTGGGCTAAAAATCTCCCCACATCATCCCACTTGACGGATATGGTTGCTTTGGAAACCGATTTCACCCAGTAAATTCAAGGTAATATCAGCTGTCAGCCGCTCTAGGTTTTTCTCTTTTCAGACCCTTCAAAGCTAAATGGAAGGGTGAAATCAGGGGCTTGGCTATGGGGTGTGTGGCGTGTTTGTTCTTGTATATAAGTTATTGTTTTTGTATAATTTTTCACAGAATCCCATTTTTTTTGGCAATCCTGTTTTTAAATCTTGCAGGCCCTATGAGTGGCACCTATACTCAGTTGTGGGATGAAGTGGGGAGTTGTGGGGAGTAAGGGTGCAGTGAGGGAAGCTTCCAACCTGGGGCGCGGCGAAGAAAAGTGTTTCTCGGACAGCACAGCCATAACCTGGACGACAAGTACCGGATCAGTCTGCCGGTGCCGTTTCGTAAGGTGGTGCGCGATCTGGGCGGTGACCGGGTAATTCTCACCAGGGGGATCGAAACCTGTCTCCTGGGGTTTACAGTATCGGCTTGGCAGGATGTCATCGATAAAATCAGCCGGGAGCCCATGATGGATCGGGAAGTAGAGGCCTTTGAACGGATTTTTGCCGGTCACGCCTGTGAACTCACCATCGATAGACAGGGTCGGATTCTCATACCCCCGGTTTTGCGGGCTTATGCGGGGATCGAAAAGGATGCCGTTTTTGCCGGCCGCATTAAAAAATTTGAAGTCTGGAAGCCGGACAGTTGGCAACAGGCAGTGCACAACAGCACCGAAACCCTGGTTGCTGGCAAAAGGCTCAGTTCCATCATCTGAGCCGGTGGGGACTCCTATCCATACGGAATTGGGGAGTGCCCATCAAAGTGTTCTTTCACATGAAGCAGTAACGGGGCTGGCCCCCGGTCCGGAGGGTATCTATCTGGATGCCACTTTCGGTGCCGGGGGGCACAGCCAACGGATTCTCGAAGCCACTTCACCAGGGGGGCGGGTGGTGGCATTGGATCGGGATCCGGAAGCCATCCGAGGCGGAGCCCGGGTGGTGGCGCACCATCCGGATCGATTCACATTGATCCAGAGCCCTTTCAGTCGCCTCTCCCGGGTGCTTGGGGAGCTCCAAATAGAGGAGATCAACGGCGTTCTGTTTGATCTGGGGGTCTCCTCCATGCAGCTGGATTCCCCTGAACGGGGGTTCTCCTTTCAGAGCGACGGACCCCTTGATATGCGGATGAGCGCGGACCCACAGATGGAGCAGGTGTCCGAGGTGATGGAAAATTCATCCGGAGAAGGTCGCAAAGGTCAGGGAAAGTCGCAGTCAGTCGGCAAGGGGCAGCCCTCAGCTGCTGATCTGGTCAATACCCTCAAGGCCGATGAATTGGCCGACATTATTTTTCGTTTTGGCGATGAGCGTCACTCCCGACGCATTGCCCGGGCCATCGTCACCGACCGCCAGGAAAAGCCCTTCACCCGGACCCGGGAGCTGGCGGGGCTGCTGGAGCGGATTTTGCCCCGAAGCAAGGATCGCATTCATCCGGCCACCCGCACCTTTCAGGCCTTGCGTATTGCGGTCAATCAGGAGCTGGCGGAGCTGGAAACAGGGCTGGCAGCCGCCATGGAGGCCGTGGCCGTGGGGGGGCGGATCGTGGTGATCAGCTTTCACTCCCTGGAGGATCGGCTGGTCAAACAGACCTTTCGCAAAGCCTCTTCCCCCATTGAGCCTTTGATTCCGGGGCAGCATCGGGCCGGGCGCTGGATTCCGGCCAAAGCCATCCCACCAAAATTTCGCCTGCTGACCCGCAAGCCGGTGATGCCAACCTCTGAAGAGATCGCCCAAAACCCCCGCTCCCGGAGCGCTCGGATGCGCATTCTTGAGCGTCTGCCCAAAGAGACGGCAGGGGAGAGCCCATGAAGCCCGATTGGCTTTTGCCCGCCTTGTTGGCACTTTTGTTGGTCATCACCTCAGCGGTCACCGTGACTTCACGGATGTGGATGTTGGAGGTACATCGGGATCTGCGTAGAGAAGAGAAAAAATTTGCCCATTTGCAGGACAAGGAGCAGGAGTTGCGGGTAGAGCTGGTCTCCCGAACGGATATGAACACCATCGAGCGGCGGGCACGCAAGGAGCTGGGCATGCGCCCACCCCGGCCCGATCAGTGGTTGGTGGTGAAGCCATGACCTCTCAGCGTCGCACTCCGGGCGGAAAAAAAAGTACCGCCAGCAGTCGTAAGCCTGCCCGTTCGACCAAGCAGCAGCCCAAGGCCCGAGGCCAATCCCAGCGCTCCACCTATCAGGGGGGGCGATCCTCCGCCAAAGGATCGACACGCAAGCCCACCACTTCCCGCAAATTGGGCACGGTGGCCAAGCCTGGCAAGGGGTATGAACTGCCCCGGGGGCGTCTTGAATTTATCACCGGCCTGTTCGTGCTGGCCTTTGTGATTTTGGCTGTTCGGGCGGTGGATCTTACGGTGCTTCAGGGCTCCATGCTGCACGACAAGGCTTCGACCCAGCACCGCAAGAAGGTGATTCTGCCCGCTTTTCGGGGGCAATTTTTGGATCGTAACGGTCGCACCCTCGCGGTCAGCCTGCCGGTCAAAACCCTCTCGGTTGATCGAGACATGGTGGAAGACCCCTACGACCTGGCCGATCAATTGGCGCCCCTGATCGGCGTCTCCAAAAAACGACTCGGCAAGCGCCTGGCCAGAGCGCGACCCGGCACTTTTCCCCTGTTAAAGCGCAAGGTGAGTCCCGAAACCGCCCGGCGTATCCAGGAGCTGGACCATCCAGCGCTGTTTTTCATCCCCGCAGCCCAGCGTTTTTACACCATGGGTGAGATTACTTCCCATGTGTTGGGGTTCGTCAATATCGACGGCAAGGGGGTGGAGGGGTTGGAACGGGTTTTTGACGGTGATCTCCAGGGTACCCAGGGGTTGCAGGTGATTACCCGGGACCGTTTGGGGCGTCCCATGCCCGGTGGCCGCACCATTACGCCGGCCAAGCCCGGAACCGATATTGTTCTCTCCATCGACACCACCATTCAGTATATCGCCTATCGTGCGCTGCTGAAGGCAGTACGCAAAAGCCAGGCCAAGGGTGGGATGGTGGTGATTCTCGATCCCACCGACGGCAACATCCTGGCTCTGGTCAATCAACCCGGGTTCAATCCCAACAATCTTTCCGCCTCTACCGCCAAGGATCGACGCAACCGGGCCGTGACCGACGCCTTTGAACCGGGCTCCACTTTTAAAATTTTTACCGTGGCCGCCGCCCTCGACATGGGCAAGGTCACCCCCGACAAGATCATCGATGTGGAAAATGGGCGGTTTCGGGTTGGAGATCGCATCATTCGTGATTTTCACCGGGAAAAACGCTGGCTGACGGTGGGGCAGGTGCTGCAAAAAAGCTCCAATGTGGGCGCTGCCAAAATCGGCCTCATGGTGGGCAACCAGGAGCTGGAAGACTATATCTTTAAATTTGGCTTTGGTCGGGAAACCGGTGTGGAGCTGGGTGCCGAGGCCAGGGGGCGTATTCCGGACATCCGCCACTATTGGCAGGTGGGGCTGGCCAACCGTTCCTACGGTTATGGCATTACCGCCACCCCCTTGCAGTTGGTGCGGGCGGCCACCGCAGCGGTTAACGGTGGGCTGTTGCACGCCCCGCGACTGGTGGTGGGCAAGGTGGATGGCGAAGAGATCATCCCCACCCCCTTTGCCCCTTCGGAGCGGGTGATCAGCGCCAAAACCTCCCGACAGCTGCGTAAAATTCTCACCACAGTGGTGGGGACGGAAGGAACGGCCCCCCAAGCTGCGGTAGAGGGATATTCGGTCGCAGGCAAAACCGGTACCGCCCGCAAAGCCTCTTCCAAGGGCGGGTATGCCGAGGGGCTCTATTTTTCGTCATTTTTGGGATTCGTCCCCAACGAAAAGCCCCGTATCGTCATCTTTATCGGCATCGATGAGCCGGAAGGTAAGTATTATGGTGGCCAGGTCGCCGCACCGGTCTTCAGGGAGATCGCCCAAGAGGTGATGCCGCTGCTGGCGGTGATGCCGGAAAAAACCAAAAAACCCATGCTTCCCCCGGAGTTTCCCAAGGGAGGCCGTCAAAAAGAGACCGGTAGTGAGGAGGCCGGGCCCCTCTATCAAGCCACCCTCGGAGAGGCTTTGGAAAAGCTTTACGCCCAGGGAGAGGTGCCTCTGGTCAAAGGGTCCGGATTGGTCGTTCGCCAGGAGCGGACCGAAGATAACCAACTCCGATTGGTGCTGAAATGATGCATGGCACCCACCAGGCCACACTGATTCCTTTGGATCCGGAGGATCTGCCCACAGATATCAGCACCCTGGCAGCGCACTGCCCTGGAATGACCTTGCTGGGCCCCAACCGGGAAATTCAGGGTCTGACGGCTGACTCCAGAAAAGTACGTGAGGGCTATCTTTTCGCCGCTTTGCCTGGCTGTCAGGTGGATGGCAATCGATTTATTCCCCAGGCGTTGGCCCAGGGAGCGGTGGCTGTTCTCCACGATGGTCGGGGTCGGCTTCCCTTGGGGACGCGTTGCCAAACCGTCGCCCAGCTGGTTCACCCGGAGCCGCGTCAGGCGCTGGCTCTCCTGGCAGCAGATTATTACGGCCATCCAGCCAAACATCTGAAATTGATGGCGGTAACCGGCACCAACGGTAAAACTTCGGTGGCCGCCATGATCGAAGCGATTCTCACCGAGGCCGGGGAGCGGGTGGGGGTGATGGGGACCACCGGTGTGCGTTATCCCGGATATGTGGGGCGTTCACCGCTGACAACCCCCGAGCCGGTTTTTCTCCAGGCCCGATTGCAGGAGATGGCGGAAAATCAATGCACCACAGCGGTCCTGGAGGTCTCCTCCCACGCTTTGACCCAGCATCGCATTGCCGGCATGCCGATCCATACCGCGATCTATACCAACCTTTCCCGGGATCATCTGGACTACCATCGGGATGAAGGGGACTATTTTCAGGCCAAGGCCCGGCTCTTTACCGATTTTGCGCCGGAAGTGGCCATCATCAATCTGGATGACGCCAGAGGTGTGGCGTTGGTGGAAAAATGTCTCCCCGGCACCCGGGTGGTGGGATACAGCGCTGAAGGTCGAAGGGCAGGCAACAGCACACCGGTTTTTGCCGCCCGTGGGATGAAGCTCTCCTGGCAAGGGGTGCGGTTTGATCTGGATACCCCGGGGGGGGGTGTTCCGGTCACGATGGGGACGGTGGGGCGGTTTAATGTCGCCAATGCCTTGGCAGCGGCTGCGGCCTGCTGGGAAAGGGGTGTTTCGGCGGAGGTGATCGCCCGGGGCTTGGCCCGATTTCAACCCGTGCGGGGGCGGATGGAAACCATCGCCCAAGGCCAGCCTTTTGGTGTGGTGGTGGATTATGCCCACACCCCCGAAGCGTTGGAGCGGCTGCTGGCAACGACCCGAGAGGTGATTGGTGAGGGTCGGATCTATCCGGTGTTTGGCTGCGGCGGTGAGCGGGATGTGGGTAAGAGAGCCTTGATGGGTGGGATTGCGGCGCGTTTTGGGGAGGTTGCCTTTATCACCGACGACAACCCCCGCTCCGAGGATCCAGCCGCCATTCGTGAGGCGATCCTTATTGGATGTGCCAAGGCAGGAGGTAACGCCCGGGAAGTGGCGGATCGCGAGAGCGCCATTGGGATGGCGTTGTCCCAGGCCAGTGCAGGGGATGCGGTGGTGATAGCCGGGAAGGGGCACGAAACAGTTCAGATCACGGCCTCCGGAGCGCACCCCTTTGATGATGTTGCTGTGGCCTGCGAGCATCTGCAAAAGCTGGGTTTTACCCTGAAACCGGAGGGGCAGAGATGATCCCCTCCAACGATGTGATCAGCAAAGTTTCATCAACGGGAATGACGCTGAATTTTATCAGTTCGACCCTGGGAGCAGCCTGGCAGCTTCCCGAGGGCGTGGACTCCCAACAAACCATTGCGGGTGTCTCCATCGACAGCCGCACTCTGGAACCCGGTGCGCTATTTGCCGCGATCACCGGTCCCCGATTCGATGGCCATGACTATATCGACAAGGCCTTGGAAAAGGGGTGTGCCGCCTTGCTGGTCAACCGTGAGATCAACCCCGCCCCGCCGGTTCCGGTGTTGTCGGTTCCGGATACACTCACGGCTCTGACCCGGTTGGCGGCAGCATGGCGAAAGCGGGTCAACCCCAAAGTGATCGCCATCACGGGATCCTCTGGCAAGACCACGGTCAAGGAGATGACCACCGGCTGCCTGAAAAATCAATTCCGGGTTCACGCCACCCGGGGCAACTTTAACAACCATATCGGCCTGCCCCTGACGATTCTGGCCATGCCGGAAAAATGTCAGGTGCTGGTGGTGGAGATGGGGATGAGTGCCGGGGGTGAAATTGCCCACCTGGCAGCCATCGCCAAGCCGGATATCGGTGTGATCACCAATATTCAAGCCGCTCACCTGGCGCAATTCAATCATCTGGGTGAGATTGCCGCCGCCAAAGGCGAACTAATGGAAGCCCTCCCCCCCGTCGGGGTGGGCATCTTGCCCAGGGATGGGCTATTTACCCCACTGCTCAGGAAATTGGCTTCCCCGGCAGAGGTGATCACTTTTGGGGGAAGCCGCGCCCAGGGGGCGAGGGATCTGGAGTATGGGTCATTCCGATATACTCCCAACGGAATCCATTTCCGGATCCCCGACTCCGGGGATGAGAGGAATGTTGAAATCAAGCACACCGGTGAGCACACCGCGTTGAATGCCCTGGCAGCCCTGGCAGCCGCTCGGGAAGTTGGGGCTGAGGTGGGAGATATCGTCGCTGGATTGGCGGATTTTCAACCACCGGCAGGCCGAGGCAATCTGCAAACCACCTCTCAAGGCGTCACCTTGATTGATGACACCTACAACGCCAATCCCGGATCGGTTGCGGCGGCTCTTGAGAGCCTGGGGAAAATGGACGGGGCTGGGCGTCGGGTGGCGATATTGGGGGATATGCTGGAGTTGGGCTCTGAAGAGCGTGCGCTTCACGCCGGGCTGATTGAGGCGGTGATTGGCGGGCGGGTGGATCTGCTGTTGAGCGCAGGCCCTTTGATGAAAGCCCTGCATGAGGCTGTGGCTGGGGAGATGCGCCTGGAAAGTCAACATCGGGATAAAGCCGAAGGGTGGCTGGGGGAGGTGGCTCCCTTGTTGAAGCCTGGTGATGTGGTGTTGGTCAAAGGCTCCCGGGGGATGGCTATGGAACGGATTGTTCAGGATTTATTGGGACAGGATTGAAAGAAGGGCCGGGGCAGGTTTGAGGAAAGACCGGAGCAGGTTTAATCATCGGGTGGGGCAGGTTAAACGGAACCGGTGGTTCAAAGGGGACGGGTAATGGGACAGGTCACAGGGATTCAACCAATCGGAAGTACTTATGCTATATAATATTCTGTATCCCCTTTCTGATCATTGGTCGGCGCTTAACCTGTTTAAATATATCACTTTCCGTACGATTGGTGCGATTTTGACCGCCCTGATTCTCTCCTTTGTGGTGGGGCCGTTGGTGATCCGCACCCTGCAAAAGATGCAAAAAAAAGGGCAGCCCATCCGGGATGACGGCCCGGAACGCCATCTTCTGGAAAAGGCCGGTACCCCCACCATGGGGGGCACCCTGATTATCCTGGCCATTGCGGTGCCTACCCTGCTGTGGGCCGACCTGACCAATCGTTTCATCTGGGTGGTTTTGTTGACCACCCTGGGATTTGGAGCCATCGGTTTTTGGGACGACTCCCTGAAGCTTTTGAAAAACAATCCCAAGGGGGTGCCCGGGCGGGTGCGGATATTCCTCCAAAGCGCCATCGCTTTAGGGGCCGCAGGGGTGTTGATGGGGATGGATGGTGGGTTTGGCCAACTGTCGTTTCCGTTTGTGAAGGATTATTTTTACGATTTAGGCTGGCTCTTTTTTCCTTTCGCCATTTTGGTCATTGCGGGCAGTGCCAACGCCATCAATCTGACCGACGGTCTGGATGGCTTGGCCATTGGTCCTACGCTGCTGACCGCCATGAGTTTTTTGCTGATCGCCTATGTCACCGGTCACGTTCACTTTGCCGGATATCTGGGTATTCCCTATGTCTCCGGGGCAGGGGAGTTGTCGGTTTTTTGCGGGGCGATGGTGGGGGCGGCTTTGGGGTTTTTATGGTTCAACACCTATCCGGCCCAGGTGTTTATGGGGGATGTAGGTTCGTTGGCCCTGGGAGCGGCTCTGGGCAGTGTCGCCATGGTGACCCGTCATGAGATCGTTCTTTCCATTATCGGCGGGGTGTTTGTGATGGAAACCCTGTCGGTGATTGTCCAGGTGGCCTCGTTCAAGCTGATCGGCAAGCGGGTGTTTCGCATGGCTCCGATCCACCATCACTTTGAGCTGAAGGGGTGGGCGGAGCCGAAAATCATCGTCCGGTTTTGGATCATTTCGGTGATCCTTTCCCTGGTCGGGCTCGCCACCTTGAAGATTCGTTGATCATGACTGTTTGCACTCACACACGTCAGAGGTGTCACCCATGAGCCGACTCCACCATGGATCAGGCTCCGGTCCGGTGGCCGTGGCTGGCTTGGGTCTGACGGGAGCTGCTTCGGTGCGGTTTTTGGCAGCCCTGGGGGTGCGGGTGCTGGCCTGTGATGAACATCCCCATCCTGCAGCCGCCAAGGGTTTGGGTCAGCTGCCGGGAGTGACTCTGAACTTGGGTCAGCTGCCAGCCGCTGCCATGGCCGATTGTGAAAGCGTGCTGTTGAGCCCGGGGATTCCCCGTCGTCATCCCGCCCTGGCGGAGGCCCTCTCCCGGGGGGTGCCGGTGATTAACGACATCGAATGGCTCTACACCTGGGTTAACGAACAGGTAGGGGAACGTCCCTTTATCGGCATTACCGGAACCAACGGTAAATCCACCGTGACCACCCTGGTGGGACAGATGTTGAACGAGGCCGGGAAAAATTTTCAGGTAGGGGGCAACCTGGGAGAGGCGGCCCTCTCCCTGTGGGATCTCAAGGCCAAGGGGTATGTGCTGGAGCTTTCTTCGTTTCAGCTGGAGTCCATCGACCAGTTTCGAGCCCAGGTGGGGGTGTTGCTCAATCTGACGCCGGACCATATGGATCGTTATGACAATCTGGCTGCCTATCTGGAGGCTAAAAAACGGATTTTTGAAAACCGGCAGGCTGGGGATTGGGGGGTTGTGAGTGGCGATGATCCGGTGCTGCTGGGGCCACTGCTCAGGGAGTTGGAAAATGGTCCTGGAAGGTTGATGCCCTTTTCGATTCAACGGCCCATGCCGGGGGGAATCTCTGCCTTGGGGGAGCATCTCATCGATTTTCGCAACGGCAGGCCGGCCCCGCTCATGGATCTGACCCGCCTGCGTATGGTGGGGCGGCACAACAAGGCCAATGCGGCGGCAGCGACAGCGGTGGCTTTGACCCAAGGTGTCGCGCCCGAGGTGATCTCCCAGGTGTTGGAAACCTTTCCCGGGCTTCCCCACCGTATGGAATGGATCCGGACCCTGGACGGGGTGCCCTGGTACAACGACTCCAAGGGGACCAACGCCGGAGCCGTGGCCCAATCCCTGAGTTCTCTGACGGGGCGGGTGATTCTCATCGCCGGGGGGCGGGACAAAAAAGGCGATTTTGCCATGCTGGCCCCCCTGGTGCGCCAACATGCCGAGGCGGTCATCCTGATGGGTGAGGCTGCTGGAGCCATGGAAAAGGCCTTTGCGGGGCTGGCTCGAATCGAAAAAGTCGGGGGGATGGCCGAGGCGGTGGAGATGGCCCGGGATCTGGCTGAGCCGGGGTGTGCGGTGTTGCTCTCTCCGGCTTGTGCCTCGTTTGACCAGTTTGACAGTTTTGAGCATCGGGGGGATGTTTTTCGGGAGGCGGTCCATGCACTCTAAAAAGGGGCGGGGGAAAAAAGACGAGAGCCAGGCGCCGGGCATCGACATGTGGTTGGCGGGGACCGCTTTTGCCCTTTTGATCATCGGCTTGGTGATGGTCTATTCCGCCTCTTCACCGGTGGCCCAGAAAAATTTTGGCAATCCGACCCACTATGCTCTGCGCAATGGGGTGTTTGCCCTCTTGGGAATGGTCGTGCTGGCGGTGGCGAGTCGCCTGCCGATGCACCTCATTCGCACTTTGGGCCGTTACGGATTCGCGATTACCCTGTTTCTTTTGCTTCTGGTGTTGGTGCCGGGGCTGGGGATGGAAGGTGGTGGGGCCAGGCGGTGGCTGAATCTGGGATTTTTTACCATGCAGCCTTCAGAGCCCTTCAAGGTGATGCTGGTGCTCTACATGGCCCATCAGTTGAGTGATGATCTGGGGCGGGTTCACCGAATTCGCCAGGGGTTGTTTCCCATTATGCTGGTCTATGGCCTGTCGGTGACGCTGCTTCTGGCGGAGCCGGACTTTGGCAGCGTGTTGATCAGCGGCATGGTGCTCTTTGGTATGATCTTCATCGCCGGGATACCCTTTGCCTGGATTACCGGGCTGATTTTGGTCGCCATTCCTCTGGCCGCCGCCGGGATCATGATGGCCCCTTATCGGTTTCGTCGGGTGACGTCGTTTTTGGATCCATGGGACGATCCTTCCAACAGCGACTTTCAGCTGGTCCAGTCCCTGCTCTCCTTTGGTAACGGTGGACTGCACGGCACCGGCCTGGGGCAGGGACAGCAGAAGCAGTTTTATCTGCCGGAGTCCCATACCGACTTTATCTTTGCGGTGATTGGTGAAGAGTTGGGGCTTTTTTGGGTATTGACGATCATTCTGCTGTTTGCGGTGCTTATCTGGCGCGCCTTCAATATTGCCCGCAAGGCCACCGACCCCTTCGTGCGGTTGGGAGCGGGGGGGCTCACCATGCTGATCGGCTCCCAGGCCTTGGCCAATATGGGGGTGGTGATGGGGCTGCTGCCACCCAAGGGATTGACTTTACCCTTGGTGAGCTATGGGGGTAGCTCCCTGATTATCACCATGGGTGCGGTTGGGCTCCTGCTGGCCTTTTCCCGGACAGTGGCGGAGGAAGAAAAATGGTAAAGCTGATCAGGGAGTCAGACGCGTGACCACGGAATCCGGGGAGTTGGCCTTGAAAGGGAAGGGGCCGCGGCTGTTGATTGCCGGGGGTGGCACTGGCGGCCATCTTTTTCCTGCACTGGCCGTGGCCGAGGCGTGGGAGGCGGATGGCGGCGAGGTGCTTTTTGTGGGCACCCGGGAGGGGCTTGAATATCGCCTTTTGCCGCGATTGAACAAACATCTGGAAACCCTCAAAGTGGGGCGAATCAAGGGGGCGGGGCTTAAGGGGCGTCTGCTGACTTTGCTGGGGTTGCCGTTGGCCTTGTGGAGCGCGATCACCATTGTGCGGCGGTTTAAACCGGTAGCGGTGTTGGGGATGGGTGGTTTTGCTTCTGCACCAGCGGTGGCAGCGGCGTGGCTTTTGAGAATCCCCACCGCACTGCACGAGCAAAATGCCTGGCCGGGACTTACCAACCGTTGGTTGGGGCGATTTGTAAAGCGGGTTTTTATCAGTTTTCCCGATGCGGCTTTGGCCTTCATAGGGTGTGATACCCAGGTTTCCGGCAACCCGGTACGGGCTCAGTTTCGCCAATCCCGGGAGGAGGGGCGCTCACTGACGGCAGAGGGAGGGGATGACGCCTTCAAGCTGTTGGTGTTTGGAGGGAGTCAGGGGGCGTCGATCTTTGGCCAGGTGGTGCCGGAGGCGTTGGCCGCCCTGAAAAAAACGGGGGAGATTCCCTTAAAAATAAAGCACCAGGCCCGCAAAGAGGATGTAGAGGCGCTCAAAGGGTTTTATCAACGGGAGGAAATTGAGGCGGAGGTGTTGCCTTTTATCGAAGATATGGCGGGCAGCTATCGGCAGGCGGATCTGGTGATCTGTCGAGCTGGTGCCACCACCATTGCCGAACTGGCAGCCATGGGTCAGGCCGCATTGCTGATTCCCTATCCTTGGGCGGCTGACGATCATCAGACTGCCAACGCCTTGGCTTTGGCTTCCCCGGGGGGTGCCTGGGTCTGCCCCCAGGATGATTTTAGCCCTGGATGGTTGCGGGATTTTTTGCTGGAACGCCATAACGATCCCAAAGGGCTTGAGCTAACTGGGGCGATGGCGCGCAAACTCGATAATCCCCATGCGGCCCGGGAGATCGTTCAAGAACTTCGAGGGCTTGCCGGGGAAAGTTTTGTCACGCCGGTGGCATGAGTTGGCGGATCGGGTGGTATGAGCTGACGGATTTGCCGGGTTGGGATTGGGCTTGTTGGATCGGGTGTGTTGGACCTGTCGGAGAGCTGCTTTGGATTGGGCGAGGCTCAATCGAAGGTGTGGCAGAGTAGACGGGATTTTTCAGCGGTGTGGTGCCGTGGAGTTCCATGAAAAGCCGGTTGGGAAAGAGTATGATGAAACTTTCCTGACTATTGAGGGGATATGTATAAAAAAATTCAAAAGCTGCACTTCGTCGGTATCGGCGGCATCGGCATGAGCGGTATCGCCGAGGTGCTCCTCAATATGGGCTATCTCATTTCCGGCTCGGACTTGGGGCTCAACGCCACCATCGAACGGCTCAAGGTGCTGGGGGCTGAGATCCATCAGGGTCACGATCCGGAGCGGGTCGAGGGGGTGGATGCCGTGGTCTACTCCGCCGCTATCGCCCGGGACAACCCCGAAATTCAGGCGGCTCGCCGCTTGCGCATTCCGGTGGTGCCCAGAGCGGAAATGTTGGCGGAGCTGATGCGGCTCAAATATTCCATCGCCATTGCGGGCACCCACGGTAAAACCACCACCACCTCCATCATTGCCACCCTTTTGGAGCAGGCCCGGATGGATCCGACGGTGGTCAACGGCGGCATTGTCAAAGCCTTGGGCTCCAATGCCCGGCTGGGACGGGGAGATTTTTTGGTCACCGAGGCGGATGAGAGCGACGGTTCTTTTTTGAAGCTTTCGCCCACCATTGCCGTCATCACCAACATCGATCCGGAGCACATGGAGCACTACGGCAACTTTGCGGCGGTGCGCCGGGCGTTTCGGGGGTTTGCGGAAAAAGTCCCTTTTTACGGCGCAGCCGTCCTCTGCCGGGATCATCCGGAAGTGGCAGCTCTGGGGCGTCTTCTCGGGGATAAACGGGTCATCACCTATGGCCTGCAACCGGGAGCGGACTACCAGGCGGTGGATGTGCGCCAGGATGGCCTGCGGGTCTGCTTCAATGTGCTCCATACCGATCCGGGGGGAGAGGAGATTCGGGATTTGGGCGAGGTTTCCATCACGCTGCCCGGTCACCACAACGTCGCCAACACCCTGGCCGCCATCGCGGTCGCCCGGGAGTTGGAAATCGCTTGGGAGGAGATCGGCACGGCCCTTTCCGGCTTTGAGGGGGTGCAGCGCCGCTTTGATCTGCTGTTGGATACCCGGGAGCGGGTGGTGATCGATGACTATGCCCATCATCCCACCGAAATTCGGGCGACCCTGGCCGCTACCCGTGGCGGTTTTGGTCGGGAGAGACGCCTGGTGGCGGTCTTTCAGCCCCACCGCTATAGCCGGGTGAGTGATCTGCTGGATGATTTTTGCGCCTCTTTCGGGGAGGCGGATCTGGTGTTGGTAGACAAGATCTATCCGGCGGGAGAGCAGCCCACCGCTGAACTGATGGGTAGTCGGGGACAGGCCAGGCTGGTGGAAGGCATTCAAGAGCAGAGCCGCACCCAGGCCATGGCTCTGCCCAACGGTCCCAAGTGGCAGCAAAAATTGGACGCATTGGCCGAGCCTGGAGATGTGATGGCTTTTCTCGGTGCTGGAGACATTACCCATCGGGCCAGAGCCTTTGGTGCGGCGTCGAAGTCGTGAGGATGAGGTTTGGGAGGAGTGGGGCCGTGGGGTGGTCAGATCACTGGGGGGGAGGGGCTGCTGAAAGATCATGAGTGGTTCATTTCCCATCAGCGGGCTTTTGGGGCGGGTGGAGGAGCAGGTTCCCCTCGCTTCGCGCACCACCTGGCGCATTGGTGGGCCTGCCCGGTGGTTGATTTTTCCGGCAGGGGTGGCGGATCTGGCCCGGCTTTTGGCTGGGTGGCCCCGGGAAGTGCCTCTTTTGGTTTTGGGCGGCGGCTCCAATCTCTTGTTGGATGATCGGGGCTTTGGCGGCGGGGTGGTCGCACTCACCCAGGGGTTATGTAAAATTCAGGTGGTGGCAGAGGCTGAATCCACAGTCACCTTGGAGGCTCAAGCTGGGCTTTCCACCCGCGCATTGGCCCATTATGCCCGACGCCAGGGGTTGGCGGGGGTCGAATTTTTGGGCGGCATTCCAGGCACTCTTGGCGGGGCTTTGCGAATGAATGCCGGGGCTTATGGACAACAGATGCGGGATGTCCTGGTGGAGGCCTTGCTGCTGACTGCCCAGGGAGAGCGGATAGCCATGACCTCGGAAGAGCTGGCGTTGGGGTATCGGCAGAGCCGGATTCCGGAGGGGGCCATTTTTGTTTCCGCCCGCTTGCGTCTCACTCGGGATCATCCCGGGGAGATATTGCAGCGGATGCGCCGGATCAACCAGTTGCGCACAAAGAGTCAGCCTTTGGAACATCCCTCGGCGGGAAGCACCTTTAAAAACCCGCCACAAGGAGCCAAAACGTGGCAGTTGATTGATGCCGCCGGGATGCGGGGTGTGGCGATTGGTGGGGCGCAAGTATCAGAAAAGCATAGTAATTTTTTAATCAATCGACACAAGGCCACCTCCCGGGAGATGGTTGGACTGATCGAACAGGTCCAGGAGCGGGTGGCCAAGACCAGCGGGGTCACGCTTCAGCTGGAGGTGGGTGTGCTGGATGATCGGGGGCGACTGATTTCAGGTGATCGGCCTCTGGTGGCCGCCTGAGGAGAAGAATAAAAAAAACAGGTGGGTGACAGGGATACCAAACAACCCGGTTGGCTGGTAGCGGACCGGGTTTGAGTAAAGGGGAGCGGGATATGAGCTCGACATACGGCAAAATCGGCCTTCTGATGGGAGGGCCTTCAGCAGAACGGCAGGTCAGTCTGAAAAGTGGCCGGGCGATGGCTGGGGCCTTGAAGCGTCGTGGTCATGAAGTTGTCGAGATGGATGTCACCTCGGGCCGGGGGCTGTGTGAGGAGTTGATCCGTTCCGGAATCGAGCGGGCGGTGTTGGCACTCCATGGTCCGTTTGGGGAAGATGGGGGGATTCAGGGGCTGTTGGAGTGGCTGCGGGTGCCCTATACCGGCTCCGGTATCGCCTCTTCGGCGCTGTGCATGAATAAAGCCCTGAGCAAGCGGGTATTTCGGGATGGCGGGCTCAATACCCCCGATTGGTGGGAGCTGAATGGCCCGGCCAACGGCGACCGGGATCCAGCCATGATCGAAAAGCTGGATCGTGGGGATGTTTTTTTCGTCAAACCCCTCTGCTCCGGCTCCAGTGTGGGGATTGCCCGGATTACCAGTCGTGGCGAGTTGGAAAGGGGGCTGCGTGAGGCTGCCCTGGATCCGGACGGTGTACCTATGGAAGCGGCGCCGATTCTGGTGGAGCGGGAAATTCGGGGGGTGGAAGTGACTCTGACGATTCTTGATGGCGAGCCCCTGCCCCTGATCGAAATCCGCCCGGAGCATGGCTTTTACGACTATGTCAATAAATATACCAGCGGCAAAACCCAATATCTCACCCCCCCTCCCAGCCTTTCGCCGGAAGCGGTGAAGCGGGCTGAAAAGGCGGGTCTGCGGGCGGGGGAGCTGTTGGGATGTCGGGGGTTTTTTCGGGTGGATATGATTCTCGACTCCAGTGATGTTCCCTGGATTTTGGAGGTCAACACCATTCCGGGGATGACCGAGTTGAGCTTGGGGCCCCAGGCTGCGAAGGCGGCGGGGATCTCTTTCGAAGAGTTGGTGGAGCGTATTTTGGAGGGGGCCTCTCTGGAGTTATGTGGCGCAACCTCTTAAAAAAATCGATCCTCCTGGCGCTGGTCGGCATCTGCCTGCTCATCGGCTATGAGGCGCGCAAACCGGGGCGGCTGCCTTTTCAGGAGTTGCGTCTTTTGGGGGCGGACAACAGCCCCATTGAGCAAGTGGTCACCACCATGGAGATCCGCAAGGGCACCAACATGCTGCGGATCGAGCCTCAGACGGTCAGAGAGCGTCTCATTGAGCTGCCTTGGGTGCGGGATGCCCGGGTAAGCCGGCAGTTTCCGGATATTTTGGAGGTGGAACTGCTTGAAAAAGTAGCGGTAGCCACTTCTCGTGAGGGAGAGAAGTTGTTTTTGGTCGACGAATATGGCCTATTCATCAAGCCCCTGGAATCCCACGAGCGACCGATACTGCCGGTAGTGACCACCCTGGTGGATGAAAAAAAGCGTTCTGAACGGATTGTGGAGCTGATGAATCTGTTGGGAGAACACGAATGGTTGAAGGTTCGACTTTCAGAAGCGGTGGGGCTTCCGGGGCATCGATGGGCGCTCTATACCCGTCAGGGAATCAAGCTACTTTTGTCACAAATGCCCCAACAGGAACTTCACCTGTTGAGGCTGCTGCAGAAACGCTTCAAAATACTGGATAGACAGGTCCGACAAGTGGACCTGCGCATCGCGGGTGTGGCGGTGGTGCGACCCTTGAGCTAAAAGGTGCCGCCAAGATCACGCCTGACGCGAGATTTTTCGCTCATTTAGCAAACAGCTTGGATCAGACATGGCCAAACAGGACCAAAACCTGATTGTAGGACTCGACATCGGAACCACCAAGATCTGCTGCATCGTTGCAGATCTGCAACCGGACGGACGCCTGGATGTAATCGGTGTGGGCACCCACCCTTCCCGGGGCTTGCGCAAGGGGGTGGTGATCGATATCGACTCCACCGTCGAAAGCATGCGCATGGCGGTGGAAGAGGCGGAGATGATGGCCGGGGTGGAGATCAACATGGTCTACGCCGGTATCGCCGGCGCCCACATCAAGAGTGGCAACTCCACCGGCGTGGTGGCCACCAAGGAGGGGGAAGTGGCTGCCGGGGACATCCAGCGGGTTTTGGATGCTGCCCGGGCACACCCCATCTCCATGGATCGGGAGATTCTCCACGTCATTGCCCAGGAGTACACCCTGGACGGCCAGGAGGGCATCAAGGAGCCCCTGGGGATGTCGGGGGTTCGTCTGGAGGCCCGGGTGCACATCGTCACCGGTGCCGTGGCCTCGGCGCAAAATATCATCAAATGCATCAACCGCTGTGGCCTGGATGCCGGAGATATCATCCTGGAGCAGCTGGCTTCGGCGGAGTCGGTTTTGTCGGCGGATGAACGGGAATTGGGGGTGTGTCTGCTGGATATTGGCGGCGGCACCACTGATATCGCCATCTTTGCCGACGGCCACATCAAACACACGGCAGTGCTCGCCATCGGTGGCGACCACATCACCAACGATATTGCCGTGGGGCTGCGCACGCCCACTCGGGAGGCGGAACAGCTGAAGCGCAAATATGGCTGTGCACTCTCCTCCATCGTCGATCCCGACGAAACCATCGAGGTGCCCAGCATTGGAGATCGCAAGGCCCGCTCATTGGCCCGCCATATTCTGGCGGAAATCATCGAACCAAGGGTGGAAGAGCTTTACACCTTGATCAACCGGGAGATCGCCCGCTCCGGCTTTGAAGAGCAAATTGCCGCAGGCATCGTTCTCACTGGTGGATCATCTATCACCGAAGGTATGGCAGAATTGGCCGAGGAAGTTTTCAACAAGCCGGTCAGGCGTGGTCCCCCCCAGGGTGTGGGTGGACTCACCGACGTGGTTTCCTCGCCGATTTTTGCCACAGCCGTCGGCCTGGTTCAGTTTGCCAGCCGTTTTGACAGGGAAACACCGCATCGTTTCACACCAGAGGAGGACAACGTTTTCAAAAAAGTGATGCAAAGGATGCGGGAGTGGTTAGGGGAATTTTTTTAATGTCTCATCCGTGGGATCATTAATGTCTCATCCGTGGGGTCATTGGTAAGGGGAAGGGTTAGGTATGTCTACACTAGAGTTTGACAATTCAGACGAAAACAGCGCCCGCATCAAGGTTGTCGGCGTGGGCGGCGGCGGCGGAAACGCCATCAACAACATGATTCAATCCCAGCTTGAGGGTGTGGAATTCATCGTAGCCAATACCGATTCTCAGGCATTGGCGCGGAGTCTCGCCCCCACGCGGATTCAGATTGGACAAGGTGTCACCCGGGGTCTGGGAGCGGGTGCCAAGCCTGAAGTGGGTGGTCGGGCTGCCGAAGAGAGTCAGGAACAGATTGCTGAGGCCATCAAAGACTCCGACATGGTCTTCATCACCGCCGGTATGGGGGGGGGGACCGGGACCGGTGCGGCTCCGGTAATTGCCAAAGTTGCCCGTGAGTTGGAAATTCTCACCGTGGCGGTGGTGACCAAACCCTTCAGCTTCGAAGGCAAAAAGCGCCTGCGTTTTGCCGAAGAGGGGCTGGATGAGCTGCGCAATCATGTCGATACCGTCATCACCATTCCCAACCAAAAACTGCTTTCGGTGGTGGGTAAAAATACCACCATCCTGGAAGCCTTCCGTAAAGCGGATGATGTGTTGCATCAAGCGGTGCGCGGCATTACCGATCTGATCACGGTACCCGGTCTGATCAACGTTGACTTTGCCGACGTGCGCACGGTGATGGACGAGATGGGGCAAGCGATGATGGGTGCTGCCGAGGCCGTTGGGGATACCCGGGCTCTTGATGCTGCCACCAACGCCATTTCCAGCCCGCTGCTGGATGATGTCTCCATTCATGGCGCCCGGGGCGTGCTGATCAATATCACCGGCGGCTACAATCTGGCCCTGCAAGAGGTGGACGAAGCGGCGACTGTGGTACGGGATATGGCCCACGACGACGCCATTATCGTTTTCGGTGCCGTGCTGGACGAGAGCATGGAAGATTCCGTGCGGGTGACCGTGGTGGCTACGGGTATCGGTGCGGCGGACAAGGTCGCCTTCCCCGGCAAGGAGAAGGTTGCAGCCCCCACCAGTCCCATTGTCCGGCCCCGCCGGCAAGCTCCAGCGGCCTCCAACGACGCCCCCGCCATGGAAGAAGAGGAGCATGTAGCTCCCGCGACCAATGCGGCCCGTTTTAAAAAGCGTGCCCGCAACATGGAAAATTTTAACCGGAGCCTCGATCAGGTCAACGAAGAGGAATCCTTTGACGTGCCCACTTTCCTGCGGCGTCAAATGGACTGATTGCTTTTGCGTACCCTTACCATTCCGGAGGGCCTCCCCTGGCCCTCCGGAACCCCTCTCTTGTGGATTCTAAATAGCAATCTTTCTTTTTTCCTTTAATAATTTTCAAAAATGCCTTAGATTTCCCACGATGACGGGTAAATAACGTTATCTTGCCCGGCTTTTTTGTGTGGTTTGTCGGGGTTTGTCGTTGTTTTTGTTCTGTTTTTTCTTGTTTTTCGCCGTTTTTCGAATGTTGGTGGTCAATCTCATCTGTTGTATCTGTTTTTACCGACCGTTTTTTTCTGCCAGCGTGGTATGAATATTGCACAACTTGGGGGTAAATGGTTCTTTTTATGGCTCGGGACATTTTTTTGGGAACAAAAGAGTCAATGATCAGACCAACTACCAGCCAATTGATTGACAGCCCAAGGGCCGGACGACGTAAATCGACCGGAAAATGCACATGTTTTTCCAGCGTACCTTAAAAAACACCATTCGTTGCACAGGTATCGGCCTTCATGGTGGCGAGAAGACCTATCTCTCCTTGCGCCCGGCTCCTGAGAATACCGGGATCGTTTTTCATCGCACCGATCTGGGGGGAGCCCTGATCCCGGCCAAGGTGGAAAATGTCGTGGATACCCGGCTCTGCTCCACCATTGCCAACGAAAATGGTGATCGCGTTTCGACGATCGAGCATCTGCTGGCCTCCTTTGCCGGATTGGGTGTGGACAACGCCTATGTGGACCTGGACGGCCCGGAAGTGCCCATCATGGATGGCTCGGCTGCCCCATTTGTTTTTTTGATTCAATGTGCTGGCATCGTCGATCAAAAAGTGCCGCGCCGCTGGATTCGCATTAAAAAGTCGGTCTCTGTGGGTCATGAAGATAAATGGGCCTTTTTTGAGCCCAGTGACGGGTTTCGGGTGAGCTTTTTAATCGATTTTGATCATCCGGTTCTGGCCCAGCAGGGGGTGGAGCTGGATATGAACGAAACCACCTTCATCAAAGATGTCTGCCGCGCCCGGACCTTCGGCTTTCTCAAGGAGGTCGAAACCCTGCAATCCAACGGTCTTGCCCGTGGGGGCTCTCTGGATAACGCCATTGTGATTGGTGATTTCCGGATTTTGAACGAAGGGGGTTTGCGGTACGAGAACGAATTTGTCCGCCACAAGATTATCGATGCCATTGGTGATCTCTATCTTTTGGGGCATCCCATCATCGGTCACTTCAAGGGGGTGCGTTCCGGCCACGCCCTGAACAACCAGCTTCTGCGGCAGTTGATGGCCCAGCGGGATGCCTGGGAGTTTGTTGAAGGAGAGGTCGAAGACGCAGCTACCGAGGAGGCTCCCGGCAGTCATGGCGCAGCCCAACCCATCGCCGCTCTTTCCACCTAGGGCACGGCTTATTCTGTCCGCTATACGCGCTTTTTTATCAGCCCATCGGGATCCGCCCGGGTCTCGGTGGGTTGATTTCAGTTTTCCCCTTCTGACCGCTCTTTTCCTGCTTTTGTCTGTTACCGCCTGCACCCCGTTTTCCGGGGACTC
Source organism: Magnetococcales bacterium (assembly GCA_015232395.1). Lineage (NCBI taxonomy): Bacteria > Pseudomonadati > Pseudomonadota > Magnetococcia > Magnetococcales > Magnetococcales bacterium. Next base: position 29,913 of record JADFZT010000033.1, read on the forward strand.
TTCCCGCTATACGCTGCAAAAAACCCAGATTGTGGTTCAAGGAGACCGTTTGTATGCCCAGGCCTCTCTGGATCCGGCCTTTTTGGTGGATGCCTCAGCCTTGCTCAAGCGAGGTGAGCCGCTGCTGGCGACCTATGAGTTTCATTTTTACCAGCGACATGATTGGCTACCGGATAGAAAGGTCGTCGACATTACGATCAAGCGTCGCCTGCGACCCCATCTCATTACCGAGCACTTTGAGATGCGTGATTCCCAAAGTGGCGTATATCACTATACCAGTGACCCGGAAGAGGCGTTGCATTTTTTGGGGAAACCCCGTTTTATCGCTCTGACTCAGGTTTCAGAGCTGAAATCGGGGGGGCGCTATCTTCTGGAAACCCGTATTTTGGTCACCCACGAGGGGGTGTCGGGGCTGCTTCGATTGTTGGATCGGTGGCTGGCTCTCTGGCGACCCATCGATCAAACCTTGCAGATTGACTATACCCATCCATGAGCGGACCGGGCCAATATCCCTTGGGCCGGTCAGGGATGTGATTAAACCTATCCACGTTGGTCCAGGGATCGTCAGTACCTGACGGGAGGGATCTCTTTCCCTTGGGTCGTAAGTGTGAGTCCATGTTTTCCTCCATGACGGCGCTCTTTCCATGAAGCTTTCCAAAACTTCCAAACGATGGCTGCTCTTTTTTCTGCTGGTAGCGGTCGTGGTCATCACCTTTATCACCGCCCGGGTGCTTCACGGCGTTTCCGGCGTGGGTGGCGGGGATTACAGCGTTATCTTTTTGCTGCTGATCTACGTCAATCTGCTGTTGGTGCTGGTGTTTGCATTTTTGGTGATTCGCCACCTTTCCCGGCTGTGGCTTGATCGCCGACGGGGTTTGACAGGTTCGAAGCTGCGCACCCGGATGGTGTTGCTGTTTGTGGGTTTGTCGTTGCTACCGACCCTGATCGTGGCGATTTTATCGGTTAATTTTTTGAATCGGGGGGTGGACTCCTGGTTTTCCGATCAGATTGCCCAGGCTCTGGACGACTCCATGGAAGTGGCCAGGGCCTACTATCGGGAAAATCAGCGCACGGTGCGTCATGACGCTGAGGCGATTGTGCGCAATCGGCGTGTGACGGCCGCACTCACCCTGGAAGGGGTACAGGCGGCGACGGAAGTTTTGGAGGTGGAGCGCAAGGCCAGGGGGTTGGATGAGATTGTCGTTATCAGCAAGGATGGCACCCGCATGGCACGGGCCGGGGAGTTGCCCTTCGACCCCATTCCGGATTTAAGCAGTTTGGCGGAAGGCTCCACCAAGGCGCTTTTGATCACCAGTGATACGGGAGACCGGGTGCGGGCCTTTGTGCGTTTGGGGAGTGATATCTATCTTTCCACCGGGCGCTGGATCGATCATCAGATTTTGGGGCAGATGGAGGCCATTGAGTCGGCCTATGTGGATTATCATCAGCTGCGCTCTGCCCATGGGTTGTTGAAGGTAAACCACACCGTTATTTTGGCCTTGGTGACGTTGTTGTTGCTGCTGGCGGCTTTTTGGTCGGGTTTTCGGATTGCCGATGGCATCACCGACCCCATAGCGGAGTTGGTGATTGGGACGCATAAGGTGGCGGTGGGGGATCTGTCGGTGTCGTTGTCGGTGACCGGCGAGGATGAGCTGGCCACCCTCATGGCGGCTTTTAATGCCATGACCCAAAAGCTGAAGGAAAATCGAACGGAGCTGGAGGCGACCAACGCTCTTTTGGAGGAGCGGCGGCGTTTTATGGCGGCGATTGTGCGTCACATCTCTTCCGGGGTGATCAGCGTCAATCGCAGTGATGAAATCACGCTGATCAATCCGGCGGCGGGAGAGTTTTTGGGGATGGATACCATGGGGGCGATTGGCCGCAACTATCAGCAGGCCATTCCCGAGCCCGTGCTCAAGCCTTTGGCAGCTCTTCTGAAACACCGTTCCCGGGTCACATCGGTCTCCATGGAAGGGTACAACTATCCGGAGATCAAGGGGGGTGGGATGGATCTGGCTACCCAGATTCAGATTCAGGGGCCGGAAAAACCCCTCACTCTTTTGCTGCGGGTGACTTTGCTGGAGGATGTTTTGGGGGACAACCGGGGCTTTATCGCCACCTTCGACGATGTGACCCAGGTGTTGGCCGGGCAGCGTACCCAGGCCTGGAGCGATGTGGCCCGGCGTATTGCCCACGAAATCAAAAATCCCCTGACCCCCATTCAGCTATGGGCCCAGCGTTTGCGGCGAAAATATCTCCGCCAGGAGCCGCCTTTACCTCTGGAGTGGAAGGTGTTGGATGAGGGGACCAACACCATCATTCAGCAGGTGGAGGAGTTGCGGGTGTTGGTGAATGAATTTTCCACCTTTGCCCGTCTGCCGCGACCGGACCTGAAAAAGAATGACCTCAAGGGGACCATCCGCAAGGTGATGAGTCTGTATGATTCGGGTCTGAAAAAGGTCAATCTGACGACCCATTTTGATGAAAAAATGCCGCGCTTTCCCTATGATCAGGGGCAGATCAAACAGGTGCTATCCAATCTGGTGGCCAATGGCTTGGCCGCTATTCGGGAGAAGGATGGTAAGCGTAGCCTTGCCATATCCACGGCGGTCTCCGAGAATGGCCGCTGGGCGGTTGTGGAGTTGTCCGACAGCGGGGTTGGGATTCCGCCCGCCGACCGGGATCGGGTGTTCGAGCCCTATTTTACCACCAAGAAAAAGGGGACGGGTTTGGGGCTTGCCATCGTCAAGAAGATTATCGAGGACCATGGGGGAACCATTCGCATTCGGACCTCTCATTGGCAGGGGGTGCTGGTTGAGATTCGACTCCCTTTGAGTGGTCCCATCACCCCTGCAACCACGGACGTTCAGGAAATCTCATGACCCATACCGTGCTCATTGTTGATGATGAAGAATCGATCCGGACCAGTCTCCGGGGGATTTTGGAGGATGAGGAATATGGGGTGGCTGAGGCCCCTTCCGGGGAAGCTGCTCTGGAGATTTTGTCGAGCCAGGATATTTCCGCTGTGCTTTTGGATATCTGGATGGATGGTATCGACGGGATTGAAACCTTGCGACGGATTAAGTCCAGCAAGGAGAGCACCATCCGCAACCGGGAGTTGCCGGTGGTGATGATGTCGGGTCACGGCACCATCGAAACCGCTGTTTCCGCCACCAAGATCGGCGCTTACGACTATCTGGAAAAGCCTCTGTCCCTGGATCGGGTATTGTTGCTGTTGGAGCGGGGGATTCGGGAGTGGAGTTTGGTGCAGGAAAACCGGGAGTTGAAGGCTCGGGTTCGGGAGACGCCTCCCATGGTGGGGGCGAGTCCGGTGATGAATGCTTTGGGGGAGCAGCTTCGTCGGGTGGCGCCTACGGATGGTTGGGTGTTGATTTCCGGAGAAAATGGAACGGGCAAGGAGGTGGCGGCGCGGCAGATTCATCAGCTATCCAGTCGCACGGATGGCCCCTTCGTTGCGGTCAACTCTGCGGCCATTCCTGAAGAGTTGATTGAGGTGGAGTTGTTTGGTCAGGAGGGTGGGGGTGGGTCGGATTCGGAAGCGCCTCAGGCGGGGCGTTTTGAGCGCAGTCATCGGGGGACTCTGTTTCTGGATGCGATTGGTGACATGTCGCTGAAAACCCAGGCGAAGATTTTGCGGGCTTTGCAGGAGCAGCGTTTTGAGCGGGTAGGGGGGCGCACGCCGATTCAGGTGGATGTTCGGGTGATTGCGGCGGCCAACCGTAATTTGGAGGAGGAGATTGAGGCGGGCAACTTTCGCAAGGATCTCTATTATCGTTTGAATGTCATTCCGTTGCGTATTCCGCCGTTGCGGGAGCGTTTGGAGGATATTCCGTTATTGGTGGACTTTTTCACCAAGCTTCATCATGCGGCATTGCCCAAGCGTCGGGGTTTTTCCAAGGGTGCATTGAATCAGCTGATGGATTATCACTGGCCGGGGAATGTGCGGGAGTTGAAAAATTTGGTGGAGCGGCTTTTGATCATGACCCCTGGATTGGTGATTGAAGAGGAGGATCTTCCACCTTTCGTGACCAAAAAGGCTCCAGGTTCGGCGACTGCTTGGGATAATTTATTGGATACTCAAAATTTGCGAGAGGCGCGGGTGGCTTTTGAGCGGGCTTATTTGAAGTCTCATTTGGGTCGGAATCAGGGCAATATTTCTCGTACGGCGGAAGCGATTGGCATGGAGCGTTCGGCGTTGCATCGCAAGTTGAAGCAGTTGGGGTTGGGTTAAAAAGGTTTGCAACTGTTCAGGCCCAGCAGGATGTAGAAGGGGCAAAAGCGGAAGAGCCCGGTGACGAGGGGGATGATTCCGGCCCAGCCCCAGGGGATTTTTGGTCCCACAAAGACCATGGCAATGAGTCCCAGCCCCACGACAATCCGCATCATCCGATCCATCCCGCCGACATTTGCTTTCATGGTGTTCTCTCCTGTTTGTTTGTGTTGGTTCCAGTTGATTTTTATCAATTGATGTCCAGTGTTGCATTTCGCTTGGTGGCGAAAATAAAGTTCAGGTTTTCAGGTAGAGTCGTCCAAATTAAAATGGCACGTCACTCTTGATTGATGCGGTTCGCGTTGCTCACCACATCCTACACGTGAGTCCCTTGGCAAGGGCCTATCAGGGGAAAGTGTGTGTCCCTCTGAATTGGAATGACCATATTTCCTGTTACCCCCGCTTTGTTACATCCACCCTGTTACACCCGCTGGTATCTGTCTTAGCTCTTCTCCAGAGGCAGGAAGGCTCTATCATGCTGAAAATTTGAAGAATTTTCCGCTGTCCTGATCCTGTCTGGCAGGGGGTGGGTGTTGATCACACCACGTTGATCAGGTCAAGGGTGGCCCAGAGCAGGGAAGGGGTGGCGAAGATGGTGACCACCGCCAGGATGGAAAGGGTTGAGGTCAGGGCGATGGAAGAGAAGGTGATATTGTCGGACTGGTTCATGGCATTTCTCCTGAATGTGGTCATCAAATACCCGTCTTGGGTTTGATTTGATCTGTTTATGAAGTCTATTAGGGGATGGCTGTCTGCTTTCCGGACTGCTTGGATGCATTGAGCCTTCGACCCTTTGGCGCGGTGGTATTGAACGTGGGGTTTAAACTGCGGCCACCAGGTTCAGTGCGGTCCAGAGCAGGGACGGGGTGGCAAAAACGGTCACCGCCGCCACAATGGACACAACCGAGGTCAGAACGATCGAAGAGAAGGTGCTGTTGTCGGATTGGTTCATGGCGTTTCTCCTTGGTTTGGCTGTTCATTTTTCTTAAGCGTTTGTTTCACTTCTTGTCAGTGTATATAGCAGGGTGCGTGCCATGTTTGTAAGTAAATGAAAGCATTGGAAAAAATTAAAATTTGCTTGCAAATGCCTGTGGAATAACGTAAACAAGACAGTGAAGTTAACTGTTAATAGTGGACAATGTGGGGAGCGCCCATGAATACCCTGAACCCCATGAACGCCCTGCGACCTTTTTTGGATGGATTGGAGGAGGGGGTGCTGTTTTTGGATCGCAAGCGCCGGGTGGTGGCGATCAATCAGGCGGCGTCCAAAATGATCGGACAAGCCCATGAAAGGGTGGTGGGGCAGCTCTGTCCCAGCCTGTTTACAGGGACGGATTGTGCCAAGGCCTGTGCAGCCCGCAACGACTGCGCGCTCATCCCCACCCGGGAGCACAATACCCGCACCTTGGATCTCACCCTGGACCGGGATAACGGCTCAGTGATTTTTTTGCGTATGTGGGCCGTCCTGCTGCCGGATGTGGCGGACATGACCCTCTATGCCGTGATTTTGCGGGATTGCACCCGGGAAATGATGCTGGAGGAGGAGGCCCGGGAGCGGATGCGCCTGGGGGGGATGGTGGGCCATGGACCCGCCATGCGGGAGCTGTTTCAGAATATTTTGCGGGCAGCGATGAGTCATGCCACCGTCTTGATCCAGGGCGAGAGCGGTACCGGTAAGGAGTTGGTGGCCCGGGCCTTACATGACAACTCCCCCAGGAGTGAAGGCCCCTACATCCGGGTTCACTGCGCTTCCTTCCCGGAAAATTTGCTGGAAAGCGAACTGTTCGGTTATGCCAAAGGGGCTTTTACCGGGGCGGAGAGCCCACGTATCGGTCGTTTCGAAGCTGCTGACGGGGGAACGATTCTGCTGGATGAAATCGGTGAAATTTCCACGGTGACCCAGGTCAAACTCCTGCGGGTACTTCAGGAGCGGGAGGTGGAGCGGTTGGGGGAAAACAAGGTGCGCAAGGTGGATGTCCGGGTGATCGCCGCCACCAATCGGGATCTGGGAGCGATGGTGAGGGAGGGGACATTTCGGGAAGATCTTTACTACCGGCTGAAGGTGCTCCCCATCACCACCCCACCGCTGAGAGAGCGGCCTGAAGATATTTCCCTGCTGGTGCAGGCCCTGCTGGGAGAGATGATGGAACGCTATCAGCGGGAGGAGGTTCGGCTGACCACCGAGGCGATTACCTTGCTGGAGTGTCACAGCTGGCCGGGCAATGTGCGGGAGTTGAGTAACGCCTTGGAATATGCCCTGGTGCAGACCCCCGGCAATACCATCCATCCCCATCAGTTTCCCCCGGAGCTTTTGGCCCAGGCTCCCCCCTTGCAGCCCTTCGATTCACCCCTTCAAGCGCTCGCCCCACCCGCTTACGCCCCGCAAGCTTCTTCTTTCCAACCCCAAGCCACCCACCCTTTGGCATCCTCCCCTGAACGCAAGACCGTTGGCTACTATCGCGGGGGAGATGCCGCGTCGGAAAAAAAACGCATCCTCCAGGTGCTTGCCCAGACCCGGGGCAATAAGGTGGAAGCGGCCAAGCAGTTGGGGATGTCCCGGACGACCCTGTGGAAGCGAATCAAAGCTTACGGTTTGGATAAGGGATAGTGTCTGGAGAGAGGAGGAGGGGAGAGAAGGGGAGAAAGTGGGGCAGTGGGTCTGCCGGGAAGAAAATCAGGTCATTCCCCGATATTTTTTAAAGCGGAGATTGCCCTGACTGCCAAAGATGGAGTCTTCCCCGGAGGCGTGGGAGGATTTTTTTTCTGAAGGAGGGGGGAGTTCCAGCCAGTGGGTGGGATAGATCGGCTTGGCTGACTCCAGGGGCAAGTGCAGGGGAAAACCCACCGGTTGATCCCGGCGATTGATCCAGCCGCCCCATATGTCAGAGCCGTTGGTAAAAAAGCAGATTTTCCGCTTGGGGGGGGGTAAATCATCAAAGCTTTTCCAGGGGAGCTTCCTGAGAGCTGAGGCGATTTCCCGAATATTGCTGGTCATGGTCCGCACCTGTTGTTGACCTTGAGAAGAATATCCAGAAGATATTATCGGTGAAAAACAGGTCACTTTCAATTGGCCACCATAAAAAGAGCCCCTATCTTCAGGAAAATATAAGTTTTATTTTTCAGTCCAACTCTATCCGGGAAGAGGTGCCTCGATTTGGTCTGGGCAAAAGGGAGGCTGGCAGAGGTTGTTTTTTTGGTGAGGGCGTGTTGCCTGAATTGTTTGAGAAAATGAAAATCACCCTTGATGGCCGTGCCATGACAGTTGCATCCCATGGGAGAGGCTTCGGTGGATTTTTCCGGCAGGCTGGTGTTGATTGGATGGGGTCCATGGAGTCCAGGGGGGATTTTGATTTTTCATTCCGCCTGAATGGTTTTTTGCTGGAACTGCCGTGACCCGGAAGGGGGTTGTTTGAAAAATGGGGGGTATTAATTAAAATTCGGATATCATTGTCAAACGGTTTAGGTGGAACTACCATGGCAGTGTTGTTCGGGAAGCCGCCACCGGAACCCGAAACTTCTTTCCTCTTTCCACGAAAAAACAGATGCGAACCGTCCTGATTATTGATGATGATAACGATTTTCGCCTGAGCCTTGCCAAAATGCTGGCCAAGTCCGGCTTTGCTGTCCAAGATGCCGCCAACGGAGAGGCGGCTCTGGCCTTGGTGGCGAAGAACCACTTCGATATCATCCTGCTGGATCTTTTAATGCCGGACCAGGATGGCCTGGAGCTGCTTGTGCGTCTGCGCAAGGTGGATCCGGTCAGCAAAATCATGATGGTCACCGCCTTTGCCACCGTCGAAAATGCCGTTACCGCCATCAAGAAAGGGGCCAGCGACTATATCGCCAAACCCTTTCGCATCGAAAATTTGGTCACGGCCCTCCACCGCATCATGGAAGAGGCCAAGTTTGAAGCCGAAATCAAAATTCGCGACCTGGATCACGCCCTCCAGGCGGTGGCCAACCCCATCCGTCGTGAGATCGTCCAGCTGCTGGGAGCCGGTACCCCCAAGCGTGTGACGGAAATGACCCGGGCCTTCAATCTTCGGGATCATACCAAGCTGATGTTTCATCTGAAATTTTTAAAAGATGCCGGGATCGTCCAGCAATCTTCCAACAAGGCCTATTTTCTCACCGACGCCGGTACCGAACTACTCAAAGGCCTGGGAGATCTGCGGGATCGCCTCCAGACCATGCCAGGGGGCTGAGATAGAAGATCCTCCTGTTAACCGGATATCCTGACTGAAAAGTTTTCGGTTGTTATTGATAAGGAGGCCTTTGAGTGCCAAGCTCTTTTTAGAGTGAGTATGGTGAACAGGGGATCATTGGCCAACCTTTCCTCAGTCACTGGTAAGGGGGAGGGGCATCTCTCCTGTAGAAAACCCGTCACCGTTCGGATTTGAGAGAGATCCTGTTTTTTATCCCCTCTTCAGGCCTGCTATCTCCAGCCTGCTGTTTTTTGAACACCCCCCAATCGAATACTCCCCCTCCCGCATTATCCTAAATCCGGCAGTTGGGCGTACGCACATGCCCCAGCCTCTTGATCCACCAAGCAAATCGGGAGAAAGTCTTGTGACCAATCAGGTGACGGCGATTTCTCCCAATTCACTATGCGAACCAATATCCTGCACCAGCCACACACGCCCAACTGCCGGATTTAGGATTATCCAGCCCGATCAAAACCAAAATTCCGGATAACGACGGCTTTTGGGAATGTTATTGATCAGAAGCGCCACCACCAGCATGATCAAAGCCCCCAGACCCGCCGGAATAAGGACGTAGAGAAAGCCCAGATCATGGATTTTAGGGCTGCCAATCACCGCGATCAGTGCCGTGGCTCCCCCCGGAGGGTGGAGGGTTTTGGTCAGATGCATCGCAGCAATGGCGGTGGCTACGGCAAAGGCTGCGGCAAACCACAGCCACTCCCCAAAAAGCATATGGCTTGAGACCCCGATGAATGCGGAAATCAAGTGTCCCCCCATCAGATTGCGCGGCTGGGCCAGAGGCGCCCGTATCGCCCCATAGATCAATACCGCTGACGCACCGAAAGAGCCGATCACCATCACCAGATCGCTCTGGGAGAGAAATTGGTAGTGAATCAGCGCCACCGCCGAGATGCCCAGAAAGGCACCGATCCACGACCAGGCGGTCTCCTCCAGAGAGACCCGGGGCGGGCTTTGGGTGACTCCGCGCATTTTGTTGAAATAGGCTTTCAGCATCCTCTTGTTCCTTCCCGCATCATCGAAATGGCAGTGTTTCCAGGAGGCCTTGTGGCTCTGGTATGGACTGTTTTGATTTCGACTCTGCTCTTGTTTATTGAATATCCCATTGAATCCGACCTCAGGGTTGTTCTCAAGGGGTGGCGCACCAACAGCATGGATTTGACGTTTATCCCGGAAAACAGACGCTTTTTGCCTTTTTCAGCCTGGACCGGGATTTTTCGATCCTCCATACTGAATGGTTAAGAATGATAGGGTCTTCCATTGTCGGGGGATTCCTGGCATGGAGGGGGCCGGAAGCCAACCGGATCAATCAAAATCGACAATAAAATCAATTCTTTGTCACGTTCCCAGGAGATCGCCAACCACCTCGAAACCATACGGGGGCGGATGGTCGCTGCCTGTGAGCGCTCAGGACGCAATCCCCGTGAGGTGCAATTGGTAGCGGTTTCCAAGGTGCGTCCGGCACGGGATGTGAATGCAGTCGTGGAAGCCGGGCAACTGCTCTTTGGGGAAAATCGGGTGCAGGAGGCCCGGGAAAAGATTCCCCAGGTGGCGGGCTCTGGCCTAAAGTGGCACCTGATTGGGCCTTTGCAGCGCAACAAAGTCAAATATGCCGTGGCCCTTTTTGACCTGATTCAGAGTGTTGACTCCCTGGAGCTGGCTCGGGAAATCCATCAAAAAACCCAGCGGCCCATGCCGGTGCTGATACAGGTCAATATCGGTCGAGAGCCACAAAAACACGGGCTTTTGCCGGAAGAGGTGGAAGGGCTCGCCCGGGAGATGGCACAACTTTCAGGTCTCCAGGTACGAGGGCTCATGGCCATTCCCCCCTACGCGCCGGACCCAGAGGCGGTGCGGCCCTATTTTCAGGCGATCACTCAGCTTGCCGACCATCTGGCGGGTTTGGGAATTCCTGAAATATCCATGGCGGAGCGCTCCATGGGGATGAGCCACGACTATGAAGTGGCCATCGAAGAAGGAGCCACCCTGGTCCGGGTGGGAAGCGCCCTGTTTGGACCAAGACCTCCTCGTTAGCGGATTTTTTGAGAGAATATCGTGTGAGCGGTAAGCCAAAACACGTTGAGAGCGATGGGGCCGGTAAACAGCCTGGGATCGTTGGCCGGATGGGCAGATTTTCGGGTGTTAACGCATGGATGAATCACCAATGGCTATGACCGGCATCTCCCGTTGGTTGCTCTTTTTGGCACTGGTATTATCGCCGCTGGCCGTAGAGGCGGGACCGGCCCAGGAGCTGAAAGCGGGGGCCGCTGCCCTCAAGCGCCATCAAACCAATGAAGCGGTCACCATTTTTACCCGTTTGATCAATAAACGGGGTGCCACCCCTGCCCAGAAGGCGGCGGCTTATGGCGGACGCTGCCTGGCTCGGCAAAAGATCGGCCTCACCAAGAACGACCGCAAGGTGCTGCGCAAAGCGGTGATCGACTGCACCCAGGCCATTGAGCTGAAAGCGAGCCACTATCAACCCCACCGGACCCGGGGTAATGCCCGTCTGGCCCTCGGGGAGATGAAAAGCGCCATTCGGGACTTTACCAGCGCCGTTCAGGTGGACCCCAACGACTATCTTTCCTATCAGGGAAGAGGTATGGCCTATGCCCGCCAGGGAGAGGAGGCCAAGGCCCGCAAGGATTACGATACCGCCATCCGCCTGAAGCCTGAAAACCCCTGGAGCTATTTCAATCGGGGCAAGCTGCACTCCGAATATCGCCGCTATCAAAAAGCAGTCGATGATTTTAGCGAATTTATCCGCTTCAAGCCCGACTATGAGCCGGTTTTTCTGGAACGGGGCAAGGCGCGCATGCTCCGGGGCCACTACCAGCAAGCCATCGCCGATTTTTATGAATCCCTGCGGCTGAAACCCGTCAACAACGCCATGGCCTACGGTTTTAGAGGTATGGCGCTCTTTCTCTTGAGTCGCTACCAGGAGGCGGAGGAGGATTTTCGTACGGTTCTGGCCTCCCACCCGGGGGATCTGGAAATTCGTCTGTGGCTTTTCATGTCCATGGAGCGGCGGGGCAAGTCAGGCAAAAGCGCCTTCACCAAAACCGCTCTGGATAACCCCTCCCAGGGGTGGCCGGATGTGCTGATCAGCCATCTGATGGGGCGGGTGGGGACCGATCAGGTGGTCAAAACCGCCAAGCGTACCCTGGACATTCGTCAGCGGCGACTGCGTGAGGTGCAAGCCAGTTTTTTCCTGGGGCAAAAAGCGATCATCGATGGCAGCCAACCCCAGGCGGAAAAATGGTTTAACAGAGGGGTCGCTACCAAAAAAACCGATGCCATCTATTTTTTCGCCTCCAAACAGGGGCTTAAATTTTTGGGTAGCGGCGAGCCCAAGCCTTCCCTGAAAAAGCCTCCGACGCAATCCGATGCCGAGTTGGCCCAAGCCAGGCAGAGTCGAAAATCCGCTTCCAAGCCAGCCCCGGCAGCGACCAAAGAAACAACAGCAGCCACCGGGGAATCCAGAGTTTCCAGCCACAAGAGCGTATCATCCACCAAGAGCACCAAGGCCGCCACCAGGCAGCCGACTGCTGCGGCTAAAAAGTCCAAATCGGCTGCCAAAAGCGCTACTCTCAAGGCTGGTTTTGCCTTTAAGGTGGCCTCCTTCCGGGAAGCGGATAACGCTCAAAATGCCATCCAGCAGGTCACCCGCCTGGGCTTTCCCGGTTTTATCGAAAAGGTCAAAGTGCGGGGACATCTCTACCAGCGTGTCTGGGTGGGCCCCTTTAAAAGGGAGCAGGATGCCTGGAAGGCCCGAGAGCGGATTCGCAGGCTTCCCGGACGCTATCCCGGTCGTGTTCTCTACCGCCAGGCTCCCTGATCATTATGACCAACCAGCCGGAAAAAGCCCCTTCCACCAACCAACCTTCGGGTGGTGCGTGGCAGGTGTTTCAAGCCTTTTTGCAGCTGGGTTTGACCTCTTTTGGCGGGCCGGTTGCCCATATCGGCTATTTTCAGGAAGCCTTTGTGGTGCGGCGGCGTTGGCTCAGTGCCACCGCTTTTGCGGATCTGGTCGCCTTGAGCCAGTTTTTGCCGGGGCCTGCCAGCTCCCAGGTGGGGATCGGTCTTGGTGCCGCCCGAGCCGGGGTGCCGGGGGCCATCGCTGCCTGGCTGGGGTTTACCCTCCCTTCCGCACTCCTGATGATCCTCTTTGGTTATGGGGTCTTTCTGCTGGACGCCAACCATCGCATTGACTGGCTCCATGGCTTGAAACTGGCCTCAGTGGCGGTGGTGGCCCAGGCGGTGTGGGCCATGGCCAAATCCCTCTGTCCGGATCGAAACCGGGCGACCCTGGCGCTGGTTTCGGCCATGGTGGTTTTGGTGCTGCCCCCCATCTGGGGTCAGATGGCAGCGATTCTTGGTGGCGCGCTGATGGGGTGGTTTCTTTTGCGGCGTGTGTCCGCAGGGAGTGAAGGGAGCGATCAAACGGGAGCGCAGAGCGCTGAGGGAGAAGAGGGCTCTTCGGGGATTGCTCCGGTGGGGATACTGGCCCGGCCTCGGAATGGTGCGTGGTTGTTGGGGATTTTCTTTTTTTTATTGTTTGGTGCGCCGCTGATCAATCAATGGCTGGATTGGGAGTGGCTGCATGTGGGAGAGGCCTTTTTTCGGTCGGGCTCGTTGATCTTTGGGGGCGGGCATGTGGTGCTGCCCCTGTTGCAGGCTGAATTGGCCCCCCACGGTTGGATCACGGGAGACCTTTTCCTGGCTGGTTATGGTGCTGCCCAGGCAGTGCCGGGTCCGCTGCTCACTTTTTCCGCTTATCTGGGGGTGGTGCTCCAAGCGGGGCCCGGGGGGATGTTGGGGGGGCTGTTGGCGTTGATGGGGATCTTTTTGCCCTCCTTTTTACTGGTGCTGGGAACCCTGCCCTTTTGGGAGGCGTTGCGGACCAAAAAGGGGGTGCGTTCGGTCTTTGACGGCATCAACAGTGCGGTGGTGGGGCTGCTGCTGGCAGCTCTTTACGATCCGGTTTTTACCGGGGCGATTCTTTCAGGACTGGATCTGGCCATTGCCTTGGGGGCGTTCATCCTGCTCGTTCTCTGGAAACAACCCGTTTTGCTGGTGGTGGCACTCACCGGTTTTGTGGGTGCCTGGTAGACTCTTTTTCTGTTTCCAGACAGGGCTTGATCAGATCAGGGCTCTCCTCTCTTTCTTTGTGGTCTCATGAGCCGGATATCAACCCTCCCGGCCCCGCTCGGCATGCCTGTCCGGGCGATACCCCATTCCCTCCGTATGGAACTTGACTGACTGTAGAGCTTGACCGAAAATTTTGTTGGCCTTTTGGTAACCTTCTGAAGAGGATGTCAGATGAATCCCACCCCACGCCTTGCCCTGGCCCTACTCACCCTGCTGGTCGGCTTGTTAATCGCTCCCCCCCTTTGGGCCAAGGAAGAACCAACGCTCCTGGATGAGCCACCCATCCTCACTCAAGAGGAGCTGGAACAGGCTACCTCAGAAAAGTTGGCTGATATTCTCAAGGATCTGAACAGACGTAAGATGGATCTGGCAGAAAAATCCAAGGAACTCAAAAGTGCCACCATTGATGCGGACAAGAGCCGCCTGAAGGGGGAGATCGATAAGCTCAATCAATCCATCAAAGAGCAGGAGCACGCCTTTGAGATGATCGTTACCGGCGGGGTGGCTCTGGCCAAGGTGGAAGGGGCGGAGGAAAAAAAGTTTGATTGGCAGAAGGATCTCCTGGAAATCCTCCAGCCCATCATGAGCGAAATGCGGGAGCTGACGAAAGACAAGCGACGCCTCGAAAATTTAAAAAACCGGATTTTGTTTCATACCAACCAAATCAAGACCATCAACGAATCCATCGCCCATATCGACACCATCGACCCGGAAAATCTGGGGGAAGCGGCCCGGGAGCGTTATTTCCTGATCCAGAAGAAATGGCACGAAAACCTTCAGGAAAACCAGCATCTGATGGAGGTGGCCCAGCTACAGATGGATGGTTTGATCAAGGCGCAGGAGGCCCAGGTGCGTTCGGCTTCCGAAAGTTTGAAGCTGTTCATCCATGGCCGGGGGACCACCTTGGGGCTGGCGCTGCTGGCTTCTCTCTCCATCTTTTTACTGATGCGGGGGCTCTCCCGACTGCTGGGTAGACTCTTCAGCGGGCGCAAACGCAGCTATCTCCAGCGGCTTTTTTCCCTGATCTACCAGATCGCCACCGGGCTTTTTGCCATCGCCGCCATCTTTGCGGTATTTCACCATCGGAGTGATCGGGCTTTGCAGGCGATTACCATTTTGCTGCTGGTGGGGGTGTTGTGGGTGTTAAAAAACTCCATTCCCAAATATATCAGCGAATTGCGCCTGCTGTTGAATGTGGGGCTTGTTCGGGAGGGGGAGCGTATTCTCTATCAGGGGTTGCCTTGGCGGGTGGAAAATGTTCACTTTTTTGCCACCCTGGTCAATCCGGCGGTGACCGGTGGTGAGGTGCGGGTGCCCTTGGCGGTATTGACCGATATGCACTCCCGTAAGCCCCACCCGGATGAACCGTGGTTTCCCTGTGGGTTGGGGGATGTGGTGGAGCTTTCCGATGGCACTTTTGGCCGGGTGGAGGTGGTCTCCCTGGAGGGGGTGGTGTTGCTGGGCAAAGGGGATACCCGGATCAGTTACAGTTTGGCTGATTTTTTGGCGACGACACCCAAAAATCTCTCTTCGGGTTTCAGGGTGTCGACCATTTTTGGCATTGGCTACGACCATCAACAGCGGGCTTGTGAAGAGTTGCCGGCGCTTTTTGAAAAAGAGATCGGTCTGCGCTTGCAAAAGAGTCCCTACGGCCCCCATCTCAAGCAGCTCCTCTGTCAGCTTAACGAGGCGGCGGCTTCTTCCATCAATTTTCGGATCAACGCCGATTTTGATGGGGAGTTTGCCTGGCGTCGTGGCCGCATCTATCGGGCGATTCAGCGCTATTGTGTGGAAATCTGCAACGAACATCAGCTGGAGATCCCCTTCAACCAGCTGACGGTGCACTATGAGTCCAGTCAGGGGGATTGAGCCTTGGCGCAATTCTTCTTCCAGGTGTGCAGGTGTGATTGAGTATATGGGGGGGATGGGCTAATCTTTGGTGTTTTGGTTTTGACTTTTTTCAGGAGCATACATGCCCAGTACCACAACGATTGCCTTTCTCGGTGGCGGCAACATGGCCACCGCCTTGATCAAGGGTCTGCTCAACGCCGGGGTTCCCGAAAGCACCCTGCGGGTGGCGGAACCCAACCCCGAACGGCGGGAGCTGCTCGCCCGGGACTATTCGGTATCGGTCTTTGGTGACAGCAGCAGCGCCGTGGTTGGCGCAGAAGTAGTCGTGATTGCGGTCAAGCCGGGTGTGGTGCCAGGGGTGTTGGACGAAATCCGTACCGCCATGAGCCCCCAAACCTTGGTGATTTCCATCGCGGCGGGGGTTTCCATGGGGAGCCTGGTGGCTGGATTGCTCCACACCCAGCCCATCATTCGGGTGATGCCCAACACCCCGGCCTTGATAGGTGCGGGGGTTTCGGTCTTTTTTTCCGGGCCGGGGGTTTCAGCTGAAAAAGAGGCCCAGGCCCGGTGGCTGCTGGAAGCTGTCGGCGAGGTGGCCCGGATCGATGATGAAAAATTGATGGATGGGGTGACGGCTCTTTCG
Source organism: Magnetococcales bacterium (assembly GCA_015232395.1). Lineage (NCBI taxonomy): Bacteria > Pseudomonadati > Pseudomonadota > Magnetococcia > Magnetococcales > Magnetococcales bacterium. Next base: position 46,069 of record JADFZT010000033.1, read on the forward strand.
GGTTCGGGACCGGCTTATGTTTATCTATTGGCTGAGGCGCTTTCCGATGGGGGCGTAGCGTGCGGTTTGCCTCGGGATTTGGCGGATCGCTTGGCGGTGGGTACCCTGATGGGCTCAGCCAAGCTGATTGCTGAAACCGGACGCCATCCGGGTGAGCTGAAAAACCAGGTCACCTCCCCGGGGGGCACCACCATTGCCGGATTGGCCAAACTGGAGCAGGCCGGGGTGCGGGGGGCGATGATTGGGGCGGTGATGGCTGCCTGGGAGCGGTCCAGGGCGTTGAAGTTGGAAGCAGAGGAGAAGAAAAACCCATGATTCTAGGCTCTGTGGGAACCCTTATCAATTTTGTGCTATCGATCTACTACTGGTTGATTATCGCCCGGGTGCTGCTCTCCTGGGTCAATCCCGACCCCTATAATCCCATGGTGCAGTTTCTTCGCCAGGCGACGGATCCGGTATTGGTTCCCTTGCGGCGCATGGTGCCTTCGGTGGGAGGGCTTGATTTTTCACCGATTGTGGCGCTTTTCGGGGTGATGTTTTTGCAAAAGCTGTTTGGCGCTCTTTTCAGCCCCATGGGGGTGGCGGGTGGCAGCTTGGCGATGTTGGTTTCCGAGCTGTTTTCCGTGATGCACCTGTTGGCGACACTCTACATGATGCTTTTGGTGGGTCGAGGCGGAGTGCACGTCCACTCCTGGCTTTCTTTTCGTCGGGGTCAGGCGAGTCGGATTAATTTTCAGGGGGGAGTGATCCGCTTTTTGTTTCAGGTGACTGAGCCTGTGGTGCGCCCTTTGCGTCGTTGGGTGCCCACCTATTCGGGGTTGGATGTCTCCCCTTTTGTGGCGGCTTTGGGGATGGTTTTTGTGATCTCCATCATCGAAAAGGTGATCGGTGCCATCATTATGGGCGGTGGCATGGGTTAGCGGGATGGGGGTGGTTGTTTGGCGCCAGGGGGGGCTGGAAATCCGGGTGAAGGTGGTTCCCAGAGCTTCCCGGGAAAAAATAGTGGGCTTGCATGGGGAAAGCCTCAAGATTGCTCTCACCGCTCCTCCGGTGGAGGGGGCTGCCAATCAAGCTCTCTGTCAATTTTTGGCGGGAGAGTTCAAGGTGGCCAAGGGGCGGGTGTCGATTCTCCGGGGGGAGCGTTCCCGGGAGAAGGTCGTGCGCATCGAAGCCCCTGATCCCAAGCGCTTGGCGGCCTTTTTGGATCAATGGCAACTTCCGAAGCTGAATCCCTCCAGCTGATCAGCGGAAAAAATCCTGAGCTTTGTTTTTCTAGGGACCAAACGCAAACTCCCTGGACCGGACGGCCCAGGGAGGGGATTTTGCTCATTTGGTGACAGATCCAGCCCGGGGGGGGAATCTTCAGACCAGCTTAGCCGAGGCTCTCTTCCACCCAGGTGAAGAGCTTGGATTTGGGCATGGCACCGATTTTGGTGGCTTCGATCTGGCCGTTTTTAAACAGCATCAGGGTGGGGATCCCCCGAACGCCGTAGCGGCCTGGTGTGTTGGGGTTGTGGTCGATGTTGAGTTTGGCGACCAGCAGTTTACCTTTGTACTCCTCGGCCAGCTGTTCGAGGAAGGGGGCTACCTGCTTGCAGGGTCCACACCATTCGGCCCAAAAATCGATCAGGACCGGCACTTCGGCTTGCAGGACGTCCGCATCGAACTGGGCGTCGGATGTTTGGATGATGTTTTCGCTCATGGGGGGTGCTGCTCCTGGCTGATGGGGAGTACTGCTCCTTGCTTAAACTTGCTCCTTGGGTGAAGGCCCGTGACGACTGCTCAACTTATGCGCCACGACTCCCGACAGCCTAAAATTAGCCCGGGAGTTTGTCAAGCTCCCCCAACGCACCCCGCAGCCTGTAATACCCAACGCACCCTTTGACACACGCCCGGGAATGGCTATAATTACGGGCTCTCACCTGCACGATCAAGCGCGGTTAGCTCAGCTGGATAGAGCGTTGGCCTCCGGAGCCAAAGGTCAGAGGTTCGAATCCTCTACCGCGCGCCAGTTTTTCCTCTGCAGTTTCAAGACGTTGCTCC
>JADFZT010000034.1 GCA_015232395.1 Magnetococcales bacterium
GACAGATATACATGCAGGCCGTTTTATCCTGACCTTTGCATCCGTCACACTTGTCGCTGATTACAAAACTCGGCATTGATGTTTCTCCTTTTTTCCAAAAAAACCGGACGAATTCGATTAGACGATCAGGGACACGATCAGGAGTGCCACGATATTGGTGATCTTGATCATCGGGTTGACGGCGGGGCCAGCGGTGTCTTTGTAGGGGTCGCCTACGGTGTCGCCGGTGACGGCAGCTTTATGGGCTTCGGAGCCCTTACCGCCATGGTTGCCATCTTCGATGTATTTCTTGGCGTTATCCCAAGCGCCACCACCGGTGGTCATGGAGATAGCGACAAAGATACCGGTGATGATGGTACCCATCAGAACGCCACCGAGAGCTTGAGGACCAAGCAGTACACCAACGATGATGGGGGCCAAAACCGGCAGCAGCGAGGGAATGATCATCTCGTTGATAGCGGCCAGGGTCAGCATGTCCACGGCTTTGGAATAGTCCGGCTTGGCGGTACCTTCCATGATGCCGGGAATCTCTTTGAACTGCCGGCGGACTTCAACCACCACGGCGCCAGCGGCACGACCGACGGCTTCCATACCCATGGCAGCGAAGACATAGGGCAGCAGACCACCGATGAAGAGACCGATGATGACCATATGGTTGGAAAGATCAAAGGTCACACCTTCGACAAAGTTGCTCAATTCGTGGGTGTAGTCGGCAAAGAGCACCAGAGCAGCCAGACCAGCGGAACCGATGGCATAGCCTTTGGTCACGGCTTTGGTGGTGTTGCCCACCGCATCCAGAGGATCGGTGATGTCGCGGATTTCAGAAGGCAGCTCGGCCATCTCGGCGATACCACCGGCGTTGTCGGTGATGGGGCCATAGGCGTCCAAGGCGACGATGATGCCGGTCATGGAGAGCATGGCGGTAGCGGCAATGGCAATGCCGTAGAGGCCGGCCAGGCCATGGGCGGCAAAGATGGAGAGACAGACCGCAATCACGGGGGCTGCGGTAGACTTCATGGAGACGCCGAGACCGGCGATGACGTTGGTGCCGTGGCCGGTTTCAGAGGCTTTGGCAATGTCACGTACCGGGGCATACTCGGTGGCGGTGTAATATTCGGTGATGACCACCATGGCAGCGGTGAGCAACAGGCCGATGAAGGCAGCGCCGTAGAGGGCTCCCACGGAGTGATGGCCGTTGTCGGTCATCAACCAGGTGGTGACAGGCCAGAAGAGTACGGCAGAGGCGACGGCGTTGACAGCCAAGCCCTTGTAAAGGGCAGTCATGATTTTTTGACCAGGCTGGGCTTTAACCGCAAAGACGCCGGCGATGGAACCCAAAATGGAGACACCACCCAGGGCCAGCGGATAGACCAGGGAGTTGCCAAAATCAGGCATGAGCAGTGCGCCCAGCAGCATGGAGGCGATCACGGTCACGGCATAGGTTTCGAACAGGTCAGCCGCCATACCGGCGCAGTCACCGACGTTGTCGCCCACGTTGTCGGCGATCACGGCGGGGTTGCGTGGGTCATCCTCGGGGATGCCTGCTTCCACTTTACCCACCAGGTCAGCACCCACATCCGCGCCCTTGGTGAAGATACCGCCACCAAGACGGGCAAAGATGGAGATCAGCGAGCCACCAAAGGCGACACCAACCAGAGGCTTCAGGAGATGGGGTAGATCAGAGGTGTCGCCCACCTTGATCAGAATGGCAAACATCACCGAAACGGCGAGAATGCCCAGACCCACCACCAGCAAGCCGGTGATGGCGCCACCCCGGAAGGCCACCTGAAGGGCTTCGTTAATTCCCCCCTTGGCGGCTTCGGCGGTGCGGACATTGGCTTTCACCGAAATGCCCATGCCGATGAAGCCGGTGGCCGCTGACATCACCGCACCCACCGCAAAACCGATGGCCGTGGCAAAGTCGAGGAAGATAATCAACATGACAAAGAGCACACCACCCACATAACCGATGGTGGTGTATTGCCGCTTCATGTAGGCCATGGCGCCTTCTTCAATAGCGCCAGCAATTTCCTGCATTCGTTCATTCCCGGCCGACAGACCCAGGATCCAGTTCCTGGACATGACCCCAAATACCACTGCTCCCAGACCACACATAATGGCCAGGGTGATCCCCGCACCCGACAGTTCAAGCATGACCTAAACCCCTTCCTCAAAAAAAAAGCCTACGATTACAGAAAAGTTTCTCATCAGAAGGTGCATCAATCCAGAATGTCGCAGAGAGCCTGGAATACGTCATCCATGGCTCCCATGCCGTCCACTGATTTGAAGGCACCTTTGTCTTTGTAAAAGCCGATCACCGGAGCGGTCTGGGCATCGTAGACCGAGAGACGATTGCGTACGGTCTCTTCGTTGTCATCGGCGCGGGTGGTAAGTGTCCCGCCGCACTTGTCGCAAACCCCATCCTTGGCGGGTTTTTTGTTGGTCTTGTGATAGCCTTCACCACAGCCGGAGCAGGTGGAGCGTCCGGTAATCCGGGCCACCAGCGCTTCGGAGTCGGCAGCAATGTCGATTACATGGTCGATCTTGAGGGAGCGGCTTGAAAGCATGCCTTCCAGGGCATCGGCCTGGGAGACGGTGCGGGGAAATCCATCGAGGATGAATCCCTTCTTACAATCAGCCTCATCAATGCGGTCACCGATGATACCCACCACGATATCATCCGTCACCAAGGCTCCTGCCTCCATGGCCTCCTTGGCTTTCAGGCCCACAGGTGTTCCCGCCTTGACGGCAGCCCGGAGCATATCTCCGGTGGAAAGTTGTGGAATGCTGTATTTTTCCGCAATTCTGCGTGCTTGTGTTCCTTTGCCGGCACCCGGCGGCCCCATGAAAATCAGATTCATCAACGGACTCCCTTTTCCACGATCCCAGACCAAAACTTCACAGTACGATTAAGAAAGACAGAATATTCGGATTTACTTGAAAACTCAAACCCCCGCAACAGAAAAATGACGGCTTTTTGCAACCTGGGCGATCAGCTCCCGATCCACATCAGCAGGAAGGGGTTTGATCTCCATGATCCAGTCGAGAAGGTCGGCGTCAGGAAGGTCCAGCAAGCGCAAAAAACGCAGGCATTGATCCCCATCCATCGTTTCCAGATGTTGGGTCAAATAGCGGTCAAAAATTTGTTCCATTTCCGGCATCGCCCGACGACGGGCCATAAAGGAAAGGCGGCGGCGCATGGCAGAGATTTCCAGATCATCACCGGGCATGGTCACTCACCGTCGTAGGTCACCAGTTTTTCGGAAAGATTGTCTTGGGCTGTGAGGTGGCCATCCCAGGGAGAGCGCCCATAGTAGAGGGTGTTCGTTGTTTGAACATCCTGAAAAACGGCGTCAGGGAGATTGGTTTTTCTGAAGTCAGCGCCTCGCAGATCACAACCGATAAATTTGGCGTCTTTCAGTTCACATTCCCGAAAATTGACTCTTTGCAGGGGAGTGCCGGAAAAATCAGCCAGGGTCAGGTCGGAGCCTTGCAGATCGCCTCGGTTGAGATTGGCGTTGCGAAAGGAAGCCCGTTCCAGTTGTGAGAGAAAAAATTTGGCGTTTTCCAGGCGTGCACCATCAAACACGCAGTCATCCATTCGGACCCGCTGGAAGAAGGCGTGTTGCAGGTTGGCCCCCTTGAAGCTGGCCTCCTGGAAAAAACTGTCCTGGGTATAGCTGTTTTCCAGGTTGGCCTCATCAAAGATGGCCTGCCGCAGGATGCTGCCGGAAAAATTGGTTCCTGATAGATCCAATCCGGAAAAATCCATGCCGGAAAGATCCAAAAAACCCAAATCCGCATCCATCAGAGAACCCTTCTTGCCGAACCGCTCAATCAGGGCTGCCTTGCTTTCGATACGCTCCAATGTTCCGCCGAGCCTCCTACTATACTGCAACAGCTGAATGACAGAAAAAAATATAAAATAGCCTTATATGCAGAATCTTGCAACAGCTGGATTCACAAAGAATCAGCCCCGCATTTTCCAGAGATCTTTATCTGGAAAATGCGGGGCTGAAGGAAGCGTCTCTCAGGCCTGTTGCCAGGCTTGAGAGTGAGTCAGCAGATCAACGACCAGCTTAGGGGCGAGACATCTGGATGATCTTGTTGACGTCGTAGTCGGCATGTCCCCCAACCTTTTCGACGATTTCCTGCATCCGTTCGTCCAGGGTGGGCTTGTCCTTTTTATAGAGAAGGCCCATGGGGGCTTTGCCACCATTGCTCTCCGGGCGGGAAAGCTCAATGGCACGTCCCAGATCGCTTGTGTCGTGATCCTCAGGAATCTCCTGCACCAGATTGCGATAAAACTGGATGGTGTCGATTTTGTTGAAGGAGGGGCACTGGGAGAAGATGTTTACGTAGGAAAATCCTCTGTGCTCCAAGGCGCCCTTGATCAGCTCGGCGCAGAGTTTGGGCTTCCCGGCAAAGGCCTGAGCCACATAGGTGGCACCATAAGTGAGCATGTAGAGCAACGGATTCATGGGATCTTCAGGACCACCGTAGGGGGTGGTATAGGCTTTCATCTCCGGACGGGAGGTGGGGGAATATTGCCCCTTGGTGAGCCCATAGATGCCGTTATCGTAAAGCACATAGGTCATGTTGACGTTTTTGCGCGCCATGTGGGGCATGTGACCGCCACCAATGGAAAAGCCGTCACCATCACCACCAGTCACCATCACGGCCAGATCAGGACGAGCAAGCTGTGCGCCAGTGGCTACCGCACCTGCCCGACCATGCAGGGTATGCATCTTGTAGGACTGGATAAAATAGGGGGTACGGGAGGAGCAGCCGATACCCGAAATGGACATGAGCTTGGTCGGATCGACACCGGCATCAGCCAGTGCCCGGTAGACACCGTTCAGAATGCCGTGGTGACCACATCCAGGGCACCAGACCACAGGCACCTCGGATTTATATTCCTTAAACTTCATCTGCACCTTGTTGAGAGCGGCAACTGACATCAGATCACCTCCTTGACTTTATCAACAACCATGGCGGGGGTGAAAGGCAGTCCACCGCAGATGGTGTAGGGTATAGGTTGGATCGAAGTTTCAGACCGAATGAAGTGGGAAAGCTGTCCCTGGAAGTTGACCTCAGGCACCAGAATTTTCTTACAGGTCTTGGCAAACTCTTCATATTGATCCACAGGCATGGGCCACATCAGCTTGGGATAGAAGCCCTTTACCTTGTGCCCGTCGGCCCGCAGGCGAGCAACTGCTTCACGCACCACACCGATGGTCGAACCCCAGGTGATGACACCGACATCCGCATCCCCATCGCCATCCACTTCCACCGGAGTGTATTCCTCTACCACGGGTTTGATTTTGTTGAAGCGCTTCCGGTGCATGAGTTCATGGTTGTCCGGGGTCCATTTGGGCGCGCCATTTTCACCATGCTCAAGACCAGTGGCAATATGCATGGCGTTTTCAGTACCAGGATCGGCCATGGGTGAAATATTGTCATCAGTCAGTTTGTAGCGCAGATATTCTCCTTCACCGTCCCAGCGTTTACGGTTGATGATTTCATAGCTGCTGGGATCCGGAGTGGGAATGGTCTGGGTGGAAAAGGCCAGGGAGCCGTCGGAGAGCAGGATGACAGGGTTCTGGTATTTTTCCGCCAGGTTCAGAGCCTCCACAGTCATATCGACGCAATCCTTCACATCTTCAACGCTGAGTACGATGCGAGGGGCGTCGCCGTGGGTGCCATGGATGGCCAGGAAAAGATCGGACTGCTCATGTTTGGTGGGTAGGCCGGTGGAAGGGCCGCCACGCTGTACATCAACAATAACGACCGGGATTTCCGCCATGGAGGCCATGCCCAGCATTTCGGCCATGAGGGAGAGTCCCGGGCCGGAGGTGGAAGTCATGACTTTTGCACCGGCATAGGAGGCGCCCATTAGTTGGGAGACCGCTGCAATTTCATCTTCCGCCTGAACCAGGGTTCCACCTAGTTTCGGAAGATGAATGGAGACATATTTGGCCACCTCGGTAGAGGGGGTGAGAGGGTAGGCGGAAAAAAAACTGATCCCACCGATAATTCCACCGAGCCCGGCAGCGTCGTTGCCGGAAATGATGATTACATCCTTGGGATCTTTGGGGTCAGCCAACTTGAAGGAGTCGGTCTTCTCCATAGCCTGGGCCAACTCTTTACCCTTGCTAAAGGCTTGGAGGTTCAGGTCAAGAATTTCCTTTCCCTTCTTGCCGAATTTATCGCTCAAAACCTGCTTGAGGGTCTCCTCAGGGATATTGAACAGCACTGACAGCGCCCCCAGGGCGACCATGTTTTTCGACCGGTAGGATTTCAAATCTTTCGCGGTCTGGGACATGGGAATGGGATAACCATGAACCCCTTCAGGCAGCGCATCGGGCTCGAAGTCTCCTCCGGGATAGTCGTAGACCACCGCTGTGCCAGGAGTGAAGAGATGTTTGTTGACTTCAAAGGCCTCGCCGTTGAAAGCGCAGAAAACGTCAAAGGTGTCGCCTTGGTTGACCACTTTGTCAGGGCTGGTACGCACCTGATACATGGCATAGCCACCTTTGATTTCGGCCGGAAAGGTTTTGAAGGTGTAAACTTCCTGGCCAGCACGCGCACAGGCGGCGGCGATGAAGTCACCTGAGGAGATGATACCTTCTCCTCCCTCCCCGGCGACCCGGATAATCAGGTCATTTTTCGCCATTTGGATTCCCCTTGTTCTTTGTGAAAGTCACAGATTGGAGCAGATTTCCTTGGCCTGATCGAGCAGATGTGGCTCAGGCGGACATGGCCTGCTTGATCACCACCCCCATTTCGGCAGGAGAGCGGGCGATATGTACACCCGCTTCCTCCAGGGCGGCAAATTTTTCGGCAGCGGTTCCCTTGCCGCCGGAAATGATGGCGCCAGCGTGGCCCATCCGTTTTCCTTTGGGTGCGGTGGCGCCAGCGATAAAGGCGGTCACCGGTTTGGACATATTTTGTTTGATCCAGGCAGCAGCTTCTTCTTCAGCGGTACCACCGATCTCACCAATCATGATTACACCCTCGGTATCCGGATCCTTTTCGAACCGCTCCAGGCAGTCGATAAAGTTGGTACCGTTGATGGGATCCCCACCCAGCCCGACGCAGGTGGTCTGGCCGAGTCCTACGGCGGTGGTCTGGGCGACCGCTTCGTAGGTCAATGTGCCGGAGCGGGAGACAACGCCGATATTACCAGCCTTGTGGATATGGCCGGGCATGATGCCGATCTTACACTCTTCCGGGGTGATGATGCCGGGACAGTTGGGGCCGATGAGGCGGGTGTTTTTGCCTTCCAGAAACCGCTTCACCTTGACCATGTCCATCACCGGAATACCTTCGGTGATGCAGACCACCAGATCAATGTCTGTAGAGGCCGCTTCCATGATGGCGTCAGCTGCAAAGACCGCTGGAACGTAGATCACCGAGGCGTTGGCACCGGTATCCTTGACCGCATCAGCCACGGTGTTGAAAACCGGCAGCCCCAGATGCATTCCCCCACCCTTGCCAGGGGTTACACCACCTACGAGCTTGGTGCCATAGGCCAGAGCCTGTTCCGAGTGGAAGGTGCCGTTGGCACCGGTAAAACCCTGGCAGATGACACGGGTATCCTTGTTGACCAGAATGCTCATGACTCAACCTCCCTGAATCGAAGCAACAGCCTTTTCGGCGGCTTCGTTCAAATCGTTCGCAGTGATGATGGTCAGACCCGATTCGGCCAGGATCTTGTTGCCCAACTCCACGTTGGTCCCTTCCAAACGCACGATCAGTGGTACTTTGATATCCACCTCCCGAGCCGCCTGCACCACCCCTTCGGCAATGACATCACAACGCATGATGCCGCCAAAAATGTTGACCAGAACAGCTTTGACGTTGGGGTCGGATAGGATCAACTTAAAAGCCGCCGTCACCCGCTCGGTGGTGGCTCCGCCCCCCACATCCAAAAAGTTGGCCGGGCTTGAGCCTTTGAGTTTAATGATATCCATGGTGGACATGGCCAGTCCCGCACCATTGACCATACAGCCGATGTCACCATCCAGGGTGATATAGTTCAAGTCATGCTTGGAAGCCTCGATCTCCTTGGCATCCTCTTCGTTAAAGTCACGAAGTTCTTCAATATCCTTGTGACGGAAAAGAGCATTGGAGTCAAAGTTCATCTTGGCGTCGAGGGCGATGATGTCCCCGGAACCGGTGACCACCAGAGGATTGATCTCCGCCAGAGAGGCGTCAGAATTGATGAAGGCAGTGTAGAGGGCCATCATGAATTTGGCCGCCTTGCCGACCTGCTTGCCTTCCAGTCCCAGCCCAAAGGCCAGATTGCGGGCCTGATAGCCGGTGAAACCCACCGCAGGATCGATCGCTTCCTTGAGGATTTTTTCCGGCTGTTTGGCGGCCACTTCCTCAATCTCCATGCCCCCCTCGGTGGAAGCCATGAGGGTGACTCGGCTCGAACCACGATCAATCACCATGCCCAGATAAAGCTCCCGGGCGATGTCGCATCCCTCTTCCACATAGACCCGTTTGACCTCTTTACCCTGGGGGCCGGTCTGCGGGGTGATCAGAGTCATGCCCAGCATCCGTTTGGCTTCTTCACGGACTTCCTGGATGGATTTGACCACTTTCACGCCACCACCCTTGCCTCGGCCACCCGCATGAATCTGCGCCTTGACCACGAAGACATCGGAGCCTAGCTCCCTGGCGACATTTTCCGCTTCCGCCGGTGTAAAGGCCACACTCCCTCGGGGGACGTTGACGCCATAACCGGCAATGATCTTCTTTGCTTGATACTCATGAATATTCATAGGGCTTCCCGTTCCTTCAGATGGTTTTCCCAGATAATCAAAGGATGGCTCCGTCAACCTGCCCGGAATCCCATCCCCCTCCCCTATACCGGACGGACCTTCCCATAGACTGGCAGTAAACGGGGAGCGGTCCGTTGACGGTCGATTTTGGCGACCGTCAGTTCTTCCAGAAAGGCGTCCAGATGTGAAAGACCAGGCTTTCCTCCAGCGCCGAATTCCGCTGCAAAACGGGCCGCACCCTCTCCTGCTCGGCGGCCAAAAACCAAAATTTCCAACAAGGCATTCCCCATCAGTCGATTTTTTCCATGCACCCCACCGGTCACCTCCCCGGCAGCAAACAGGCCCGGCATGTCGGTGGCAGCATCCGTACCGGTCACCACACCGCCATTTTGGTAGTGCAGGGTGGGATAGGCCAGCACTGGCCACTTGCGGATGTCAAATCCTTTGCCAATAAACTCTTTGAACCGGCCCGGAAATTCCCGCTCAATGGTGCCTCGACCATGAAGTAGCTCAATCAAGGGAATGTCCAGCCAAACGCCATTGACACCCCCGGGAGTCTCTACACCGTTATCGTATTCACTGCACTCCCGAATGATCGTGGCGGTGGTCACATCCCGGGGTTCCAGATTGTGGACAAATTCGTCCCCATGGCGGTTTAAAATCTGTGCCCCCAGCCCGCGAAATTTTTCGGTAAGCAGAAGTCCCAGTTTTTGTTCAGGGTAGGCCACACCCGTGGGATGGTATTGGCAGGATTGGATGTCCCGCAATGGTAGTCCCGCACGATAGGCGATGGCCAAACCGTCAGCAGTCGCTCCGTAGTGGTTTGAAGTGGGGAAATCCCTGAAGTGAAGCCGACCAAACCCACCTGTTGCCAGGATGACAGCCTTGGCTCGGACCACCAGGGTCTCTCCCTGGGGAATCCGCTCCAAAACCACCCCGACTGCCCGTCCATTTTCATCGGTCAGAAGCTCCACCGCCGGGTGAAACTGGATGGTTTCAACACCAAGATATTCCGCACGGTCCTGCAAAACCCGCATGATTTCAAGGCCGGTGACATCCCCACAGGAGTGGAGCCGCTTGCGGGAAGTACCTCCACCATGACGGGTTTTCATCCGCCCCGTGGCATATTTATCAAAAAGCAGTCCCAGCTCTTCCAACCAGCGCAATGTTTCCGGGCCGTCAGTGACCAGAGCCTCCACCATATCGGGGTCGTTGGTAAAGTGTCCCCCACCCAACACATCCAAAAAGTGCTGAACCGGAGAGTCGCACTCCTGGTCTGCAGCCTGGATGCCCCCTTCGGCCATGATGGTGTTGGAATCACCAGGGCGCAGCTTGGTGGCGATAGTGACCTTGGCCCCGGCTTCGGCAGCGGTGATGGCTGCTGCCATACCTGCGCCGCCACCGCCAATGATCAGCACATCGGTAACGTGATCAGGCTCCTGGGCCAAGCGCTTATCGCTATCTTCGTAGAGCGAAAGCACATTGGCACGGGGCCAGGCTTCCAGAAGATCGGCCAACTCCACAGGGGTTTCCATACCCTTGGAAGGTCCCACTCCCAAAGTACGGCGTCCTTCCAGTTGGTAATCGGGATGATACTCTTCCAGCCAAGCCCGACGGTCGGAAAGGGAAAGCAGGGGAAAGGTTTCACCCCGGAGCAGGCGGGCCAGCCGCTCTTCCCGGGTTTTTTCTACCAGCCGCGCTGATTCCCTTAAGGATTCAGGTAGCGTATGTGATTGATTGACTGCCATCCTCAACCCATCATGATCAGAGTGCGATCTTCGGGAAGCCAAGTCCCGGGGGGCGCATTCTGGGGTTCGATTTCACGTCTCTGGTAGAGTGCCTGAATCTCCACAGGCTTCATTCGTCTGAGACGTCCGATGACCGCATGGATATCTTCCTTACGGTTTTTTTCCAAGGCGCGGGTGAGATGTTCCGCTTGGGGTACCTGATGCCGGCCATGGAAAAGGCGGGCTGTCAAGGCGGCGTTGGGCTGGGGAATCTGCCCGGGACATCTCAAGGCGCAGGCCTGACACTGAACACAGGTAAAGGATTCCCAGGCCGCCTCCCGGAGTTCCCCCCGTTTGATCATGCCCACATACCCCATGACATCAATTCCCACCGGGCAGAGGCGGCTGCACTCGCCGCACATGATGCAGCGGTTGATTTCCGGATAGTAATTCACCACCCGATAGTGGGGGGTCTCCCCTTCCGGCAGATCCAGGCTGTGACGTACTTTTTTTTGCGGAAAATAGGGCAGAGGCAAAATTTCCATTTCCGCCTGAACCGGTTCCTGACACATCAAGGCGGCATGAAACTCGGTCTCGTCAGATATCCGATAAAGCACGGTACAGGCTCCGCAGACGCCGCCACGGCAGCCAACGCCACGCACAAAGCCGATGCCGATCTCTTCCAGGGCTGAAAGAATGGTGCGCCCGGAGGGAACTTCATGCTTTTCTCCATCGTAGAGGATGGAAACGTGATCTGCTCTGTCCATTCAATCCCATTCCAAATGATATCGAAGCCTTGAGGCTTCCAGCCAATAGGATATCGCCAGCTCGACCCAGCCATGCAGTCATGCAATCGGGCGTGCCGGGGCTATGAAAGGGTATTTAGGGCTGGTTTCAACCGTATTGAGGGATCAGCGTCCGCTCGATGTCCCAGCCCTCTTTATGCCTGGACCGAGGCTGATTCTCTACCATTCAAACATGGCCGGTTGAGGGAATGAGTTCCTTCCCTGGGAGGTATACCAGGATAGATCAGGAGCCCACCCAACCTTTGCGGCCACATGACCCCACCGGAGTCGGGTCAGAACAGATATTGGTTGCCCGGGTCAATGGAATGTAGCGGAATGGAAAAACGTTCTTTGGAGCCTTTTCCCATTCCGGGAGGTGGTGCCCGATAACGACTCCAGACACCCTCGTGACATTCCTTGCCCCCTTCAAAGCATCGGGAGCATGCCACGAACCCCCCCCGGAATCAAGGAAGGGGCGTTTATTTGCGTAGATCGGCGAGAAAGGAATGGGCCATGGCGAGGCGAAAAGCCTTGATTTGGTTGCCGGTATGGCGTGAGGCGATGGCCTTGGACTGGTAATGGGCCAGCTGTTCGTCAAATACCGGATGTTCTTCATCTTTTTGGTAGGAGTCCACCAGATTTTCGAGCTGTTCCACCAGGCTTGAAAGGGTCGTAGGACGGTAACCCCGGACAAAGTCTGAGAGAAAGATGAGTTTATCGGTTTGGTAGGCGTTGTTCTCTTCCATGGCTGTGAGTGCCTCGGTGAGAAGAGCTATATTGCGTTTATTTTGCCAAACCCGCCGCCGAGCCTGAGCGAACGCCCGGTGACGCTCTTCTGATTTTACCAGACGGTTGAGCCTTTCAGCCACTCCCGGGTCTATCTGGCATTCCAGGTTGAGCAGACGCACAAACCGCTCCAAAACCACCTCGGGCAGCGCCAGTATTCCCTCCTCCTGGCCAAAAGAGAGAGGGCAGGAGAGCTGCTCCTTGGCCAGAGTGGTCACCAGATCGTTGGTTTCATCAAGAGAGAGGCCACTGCCGGGAAGATGGGGTTCCAGTTCTACCCGTTCCTCCATACCCGGGGTGAAAAGAGGTGCCAGGAGCAGTTCCTGTTCATACTCCTCCATGGTGGCCAGGCGGTCTTCCGACAAACCTGCGATGGGATCTGTCACACTCAGAGTGGTGGAAATGGTGCTGGCCACTTTGGCCCGCATGCTGCGGGGGGTGGTGAGCTGGGCTCTCACGGCGTTCAAAAGGTCCATGTTCATCTTGATTTATCCCTGCAAGGCTGGAATGACGGCTAAAAATCGCTTCGGAAAGACCTGACACTTACCAAGCCCCTCCCCTCTGTTGGAATCGATCCTGGGGCTGAGGTTCCATCAGAAACAGCCTGGGCGAAAATATTTTCAACGGTTTACCAGAGCCTTCAAAGAGCAAACGAAACGCTCCAAACCCCCTGGGAAGCCAGCTCCAGAGGGTGGCCTCCTGCTGCCGACGCATGGCAATCACCTCCCCCATATAGCGTTTGACCGGTGGTTTTTTATCTTGGTCTAGCCCCTCCTCCATCGGCCAACCCAGGAGATAAACCTTTACCCCAGCACGCATTTCAGTCATTTGCACGCCAAACCGGACCTGAATCAGACGCTCTTGCGGCAAGGGGTTGGCGTTGGGCCGTTCAAGCAGAGGTGTGGTGCCGGAGTAGAGTTGTTTTCCCCGACTGACCAGCCAGCCCCCCCGTTCGGATAGAACAGCTGCCTGGGAGTCGTCGGAGCCACCAAAGGACCATCCCGGGGGGAGATCAGCGGTGATTTCAGTGGCTGGACGTGGGGTGACTGAAGGGCCGACCCGATAGGCTTCGGTGAGAAAAAAGTGCCTGCGGTGGCGGAAAATCGGGCTTTGGTGCTCAACCAGATGGTCGTAGGGGCGGATCAGCGTATCTGTCCGTTCGCCATACTCCAGATCGTCATAGTTATAGCGTCGCCAATCCATCACCAGATAGCCCGGCTGAGGAAAAGTGGGGTCCATCTTGGCGTGGTGCCACCCTTTTGTTTCCGGCAACAGCAATTTCATCACCCGGGCAGCTCCCCCCCCCAGATAAAGCGTCCCGGCGGTCTCTCCACGGTGGGCCATATCCTGCCGGATCGCATCAGCAGTGGCAATATAAGCATCATTCCCATTTTTGGCCAAATATTTAAACTGGTTGACTACCATGAGGTTAAAAAGAACCAGTACCAGGGGGGCAGCCAGGATTAAAAAAGGGGCGGGCCGCACCAGCCATGAAAGTCGCAAGTTGGCAGCCAGGTTGCGAAAGTTGGAAGTAGCGGACCAGTTCAGCAAAAAGAGAAAAAATTCCACCGCCGCCAGATAAAAGAGCGGGGCTACGGTCAGATATTGGCGGACACTTTCCCGCATGGCCGGGACTGGCGGGTGCCAGCTTTTCATGGTGAAGGCGATAAAACCGAAAGCCAACATAAACACAATGATTTTAGGGGGGTTGACTCGCTTGCGCAGGTTGCCAAGCCACACCATCGCTCCGAGGAAACCAAACAAATGGAAAAATATTTCACCGCTGCCGGTGTTGTAGAGCATCTTCGGATAGCGCAAAACAACCAGCCCCAAGGTGGAGAGCCACTGGGAGAGTGAAATCGTGGGTTGCGCAGCCACACTTTTGACTTTGGCCAGAGTGGGCGCTGTGGGCGTAAAGATGGTCCCCACCACCCGCCCGGTTTTTTGGCTGTAGCCCAAGAGCGCTTTGATGCGGATGAAGGGATCGTCAAAAACGATGGCCAGGTGGATCAGTTCCAAAAGCCCGCCAAGCCCCATGCCCAAAATAAGAAAGAGCGTCACCTGTTTGCGGTGTGGACTCCAAAGGGCGGTCACCACCCCGGCCACCACATAGACGGCAAAGGTGACCCGCACCGATACCGCTGCCCACAGCAACAGCCCTCCCAGGAAGGCGACAATCAGGGCTTTGGGATCAAATGGGGGGCTCCCTTCCCTGAGACGCCCCGCCCAGGCCACCGCACCCAGCCCCAAAAGCGCCAGGGAAATCCCCAGATTATCCGGTAGCAATCGGGTGCCTGACAAAATGTAGGGGTAGCTCGTCACCCATAGCACTACCATCAGGAGTGCTACTCGGTCGTTGCTGAAGGCTTTGGTGAAAAACCAGATAGCCAGGAGAGAGAGCAGGGCGTGGAGATGAATGGTGCCGTAAAAGGCCTCCACCGTGGGGCCCAGTAGCAAGACCATGAGCTGGATGGACCAGATCAATACCGAGCGCAAAGCCCCGGGACCGATCTGGTCAGCACTGGGGAGCAGCTCTCGGGTGGCATAGGTGAAATAGGTCAGATCGTCGGTATTGGCCGGTTGTTGATAAAACCAGACCCGTAACCCCATCCCCACCATCCCCAACAGCAGCATGAGCCAAACTGCCCAGCGGTCAAAGGGATGGTTGGGAGCGTGGAAAAAGCCAGCCAGTTTTTGATTCATGAAAAGCCGTCTCGAAACCGGGGGTTGGGGTGATTCTGACGTGGTGAACAACCATGGCCCGGCACCAGGGTGAAAATCATGGAGTCAAAGAGTGATGGGCACCCCTGCATTATGTCGAATCGAAGAGAGTTTGCCAGAAATAAAACGCCGCCAACCCTTCTAGGGTGGCGGCGTTTGGATTCAGCAGTCATCGTGGATCAAGAGCAGAGGGTTATTTTTTTTCAGCCTCTTCCCGATCCTTGTTTTTCACTCCGGCCAGTTCTTGCAGCAGGTGCCAGTTTTCCAGACGTTCCTGTTGAGAACGGAGCAGGGTGTCACTGGGATTGCCATCCTTGTCGAAATGTTTCTGGAAGCGACCCTCGGTTCTGGCAAAGGAGATGAAATCAACTTTCTCCAGACCTTCCTTGGTTTTCCGGTGGTGCCAGTCACGGTTGACCGAAGGGTTGCCCTGCAGAGAGATACGGGAGGCCAAGGTGGGGCCACCGTCGGGATTGTAGGTAAAGACGGGAAATGCTCTGGATTCCACCGCCAAGCTCCCCTGCTCACAGGAGACATCGTCCGCCACCTGATGTTCCGGCTGACAGGTGGTGTAGACGTTGATCACCGCCGGGCCGTTGTAGTCCAGGGCCTGCTCTACCGATTTGTAGAAGTGGTTGATCATGGGGCCGGTGGTCTGCACCACAAAGGTGTTGGGGTGCATCATGGCGATATTGGCAATTTCCTTGC
Organism: Magnetococcales bacterium; assembly: GCA_015232395.1. Classification (NCBI taxonomy): domain Bacteria; kingdom Pseudomonadati; phylum Pseudomonadota; class Magnetococcia; order Magnetococcales; species Magnetococcales bacterium. Next base: position 15,520 of record JADFZT010000034.1, read on the forward strand.
GGCGCTCCATCTTGCCGGGGACCGCCTTGCCATGAACCGACAGCTTGGCATTTTGACCGATATAGGTCGCGGTAGAGGCCTGACCACCGGTATTGGAGTAGACCTGGGTATCGAGCACCAGGGCTTTGATGTTCATGCCGGAAGCCAGCATCCGGGAGAGCGCCTGGAAGCCGATATCGAGCATGGCACCATCCCCACCAAACACCAGGATGTGATGTCCCTCACGACCGGTTTGATCCCAATGGGCGCGGATGCCCATGGCCACAGCCGGGGCATTTTCAAACAGGGAGTTGGTCCAGGGTACCCGGAAGGGGTTGTAGGGATAGGTGGAGCCGTAGACCGTGTTGCAGCCGGTAGCCGCCACGATGCCGTAGTTTTGGCCCACTTTTTCGGCGGTGATTGCCAGCAACTGGCGGATTGCCGATGTTTCGCCACAGCCCATGCAGGAACCACCACCACCAACAAACTGGTTGGCGGACTCCTTGAGCATCAGGTCCACCTTGAGGCGGGGATTGACATATTCCGCAGGGGTATCGCCAATGCGTTTATAGGCTTCCCAGATGGTGAAATAGTTGGGCAGGTTGTCCCGGGTCTTTTTAATCATCTTGAGGGCGTCGTGCTCACCACAAGCCACCACGCACTCGCCGCACCCCTTACACTTGGTGGGGTCGGTAAAGATGCCAAACCACGCGCCACCAGGGGCGTTGGGATCCTTGGCCTTTTTCTTTTCGTAGGTTTTCCAGAATTTGGTGGTCTTGACCAGCTGGCTCTCAATGAGGCTTCTGTCTTCGGGATCTGAAAGCCCGGACATGTCCTCTTCCAGGGTCTCCGGTGTGATCACCCGCCCCCAGATGGCTGAGTCGGGGCAGTTTTGTACGCACTCCATACAAGCGACGCAGTTTTCCGCATAATATTCCGGCAGATCCGGGGCGATGTAGGAAAAATCCCGGTAGGAGCCGGTAGCGGCTGGAACCAGAGAGGCTCCCACAAAGCTATCAGCAGGCTGACCAGAGCCTGCACCGGTGTTATAGGCCTCAATGATGTCCCGCGCCCGCTTGGCGTCATACCACTGGGGGGTCGCCTGGGTATAGATCTTGGCGTTTTGTTCCTGACTCATGGGTTGCCTCCGAAACGGGTACCGGGCATTTGGTATGCCCGGTTCCGATTGTGTGCTTTAGATGACCCGACTGTTGCTTTAGATGATAAAGGCCGAAACGTCCTTACCCTTGGCCTCCCACTCCACCCGGCCCTGTTCATAGACCTCGGCAGGTGTTTGGTCCATAATCTCGCGGCTGACTTCCATCACGCGGCTATACCCCCGTTTCACCGCATCCAGATTGTCATCCACAACCTTCTGGCCGCGTTTTCCGAAATATTTGTCCAGAGGTTGACGCACCTTGGAGAAGAGTTCCTCCTCGCTCATTTTGGCGTCTGACTGGAAGGGGGTGACCCGCAGGAACACCCCGAGCAGAACCACCCCCTGGAAACGTTGAATCAGGGAGGAGTCGGACTTACAGCATTCCCGGGCAATTTCGATGGTGTCCACGCCGTGAAAGCGAATGCCATTTTCCTTGATGAAATATTTGGCGTAAGGGGGCAGAGAATCCCATAGTCCCTCCGCAGTGGTTTCATCGGTGTGCTGAAAAACAATGCCGGATTCGCCCATGCCCACCAGGGGATTGCCCATGTGCCAGGTGGTGGGATCCATCAGGGGTACAAAGTCCACCTGCTGAAGGTCGCAGTGGGCGAGAATTTTATCGCCGGGAGAGACCGCCAGGAAGGAGTTGGTGGGAAGTCCCTTCTTTTCCGAACCATATTTGGGCGCGGCTTGTACCTTGAAGCCAAAGATATCCCCCAGCATGGTGGCGATAACTTTGTTGGTGGTGACCGAACCATAACCACCCACAGAGTGGACCCGCACCGAAAAAGCGCCCTGAGGCCTGACATCGGGCTCTTCTTTTTCCAGGGGTAGGCTCGTGGGATGATCCAGACCCAGTGTGAAGAAGCGTCGATTTTCTCCCCCCGGGGCCATGTTACGGGCTATGGAGATGATGTGGCCGGGGGTGACGTTACGGGAACCAAGACCACCGACACCGGAGTAGATTTCAGGGATCGAATCAACTTTGGGAATCCCTTCCCGCCCCATGATAGCCTGGGCCAGAATCGCTTCGATTTCGGTGGTGAGGGGGTTGCCCGCCATGGTGGGGACATCGCACCGCTCCAGCACCGTGACCACTTTGCAGCCAGCAAGCGCCTCGACGAGTTGGGCAGCCGGAAAGGGTCGGAAGCAGGTAATATCGACGATACCCAGCTTGATGCCCAGCTTTTCCCGAATGATATTGACCGCAGACATGGCGGTTTCCGAGGTCGTCCCCATCGCAACCAGGGCATACTCGGCATCCTCCATCTGATAGGTGTCTATCATGTTATAGCGGCGGCCCGTCAGACGGTAAAACTCGTCCATGGCGTTTTGGATCACACCAGGGAGTTTGTCATAGACCCAACGCTGGGCGATCTTCCCGGACATATAGCTGTCTTGGTTTTGCACGGTACCCGATTGCAGGGGAGCATCGGTATCAAACAGGTTACGGATCCGATCCCGGGGATTGCCCAGATATTCCCGGATCAGATCATCTTCGGGATAGTTCAGGTTTTCGATGGTGTGAGAGAGCAAAAAGCCATCTTGAACGTTCATGAACGGCGTCAGGCCATCTTCGGCGGCCCTTCGGCTGATCAGCGAGAGGTCGGAAACCCCCTGCACGTTTTTGGAAAACAGAATCCCCCAGCCGACATCCGCAACCCCCATCACATCATCGTGCCCGGCATGGATGCAGAGCCCCTGTGAAGTGAGGGTTCGGGCGGCGACATGCAACACGGTGGGAAGTCGCTTACCGGAAATGGTGTAGAGCACCTCCTTCATGAGGATCAGCCCTTGCCCGGAGGTAAAGTTGGTGATGCGCCCCCCGGCCAGAGTAAATCCTTCACAGGACGAGGCGGAGCTATGTTCCGACTCCAGCTCCATCCAGGCCAGCTCTTTATCCCATAAATTTTTAAAACCGTTGGCTACAGCAATTTGGAAAAATTGCCCCATGTTGGTGGATGGCGTGATGGGATAGGCAGCAGCGCCGTCCGTGGCACGGGTTTCAACGTATGAGACCGCCTCGGACCCGTCACCGGTCCCAGCAATGCCAGGATAGGGAAAGTCCTCTGCTTGTTTGGTCGATTGTTTGGCCATCCGGAATCATCTCCAATGGATCAGGTGTGTGGATATCCCCGCTTAACGCAGGCATCTAAACCCTCATGCCCGTGTTGCGGGGTACGCCTTATACCAATTTATCGGAGCATTTGGCAGGGTAAAACTGCAGATCAATAGTCCCGTCTGCCTGCCAATGCTTGGTAAAGTGTTGATTCGTCAAGATATTCTAGTTCTCCGCCCATCGGTAATCCATAGGCGAGTCGGGTGATGCGTTCGACACTTGGTTTGGCCAGTTGCGCCACATAGTGGGCGGTGGCCTCACCAGCGACGGTTGGATTGGTGGCGATGATCAGTTCTGTGATCCCACCCCGAACCAGCCGCTTTTCCAACTCCTCCATGTGGAGTTCGTCCGGCCCAATACCATCCAGAGGGCTTAACTGCCCTCCCAGGACATGATAATGCCCTTTAAAAAGTCCTGCATTTTCAATGGCTATCAGGTCAGCAGGCTCTTCCACGATACAGAGATGAGCCGACAGGCGTCCTGGATCCCGACAGATTCGGCAAAGGTCTTCTTCGGCCAGATTAAAACAGATTCCACAGGGGCGCACCCGGTCTCGTAATCTTTCTAAAGAATCAATCAGCTGTCCGGTCTCTTCCCGCCCTTGACGCAGCAGGTGATAGACCATTCTTTGGGCACTTTTTTTTCCAACTCCCGGAAATCGGGCAAGCTGGATAATCGTCCGCTCAACAGTAGGAAGCCCAATCATGGGGTGCCCGAAATGCGTTGTTTTTGTCAGTGATTATGGACTAGAACGGCATCATGCCCGGGGGGAGGTTGAGCCCGCCGGTGATTTGGGAAAGCTGTTGCTTTTGGAGATCCTGAAGCTTGGCATGTGCGTCGTTGAAGGCAGCTGCAATCAGATCTTCAAGCATTTCCACATCACCTGGATCCACCACTGTTTTATCGATCCGAATACTGACCATCTCCTGTTTACCGTTCAGGGTGACCTCCACCATGCCGCCTCCGGACTGGCCAACCACGGTTTGAGCAGCCAACTCTTCCTGCATTTTGGCCATCTTGCCCTGCATCTGCTGGGCCTGTTTCAGGAGATTTCCCAAATTTTTCATGTATTCATCCCTGTTTCATCCACCTCAAATGTGTGAGGCTTTATCCGTTCAGGAGATTGAGACAATCCCGTCAGAGTAACCCAGATCGCCTTCCGGGCCAACCCATCAGATTTGTTGGAGTCCCAAATCGTCCAAAGGTTCCACTCCAGACAGTCGTGCCTGAAAATGACTGGTCAGCAGGCGGGCCGCCGGATGCGCCAACACTTCCTGTTCCAGTTGGGAGGTGTATTCGCGTTTTTGTCGGTCCACCCCTTCCTGGACTGTTTCGGGCCGGGGTTGATTGGAGGCAGGTCGGACCGATATCTGAAAGACCTCACACTCATGTTCCGTTAAAAATTCCCCCAGGGTTTTTTCCAAACGGGCCGGAGGTCCAAAACACTCCTGGGTCAGTTGCAGCTCCAGATAACCTTTGGAGTCCTGATCTCCCGTTTTAAATCCCAAACAGGCGACCTGCTGCTTTAATTTGAGGGCCAGGAGTGGGGCTTTTTGTCCGGCAAAAGATAGCAACTGCTCCCACGAAGTCAAATCCCGGACATTTTTTTTTTGCAATGCCCCGGCCGCATCTCCCTGCAATGCGCCTTGATCTGGGGGTGGTCTGGGTGGAGAAAATGGATGCGTGGCCGGGGATCTGGCTGGGTTTAAATCAGCCTGATCTCCTGAAATATCAGCTGGTTTCTTCCGGTCAGAAGCTTCATTCGAAGGGTGTGGGGGTGTGGGATGAAGCACATTCTGGGAACGCTCCTTCCGGGGGGACGTCGAAGCCGGGAGGGGAGGAGATTTTGTTGCCGTCCTACCCGAATTGGCATGGGGGGTGGGACTCTTTTTTTTTTCTTCGGCCTGGCTGGGAGGACGATTGGTGGCGTTTTCCCCGGCCTCATTTCCGGTTTGCAGTGCACCTTGGATGGAGGTGTTGCCCGATGACCCGGCGGAAGGAGTCGATGAGGAGGAGCCTCCGGGAGCCCCCCCTGACGAGCTATCGGAAGAGGTCGGATGACTGCCCCCCTGCCCCCCTGCCCGGCCCCCACCTGGCGACGGCCCCAGAGAACGGATCAAACGATCCAGATCCGGCACCGGCTTGAGATAGGCGACCCGGATCAGGAGCATCTCCAGGGCCTGCTGGGGATCGTTGGCCATGCGCAGATCATCCTGCCCCCGTAACAGCACCTGATAGATCATCTGTAGCCGCTCCTGACTGGCGCTGCCGGTGATCTGGGCGATGCGGTTGAGTTGGGGATCCTGCTCCAGTAGCTCGGGGCTGGAGGGTCGAACCTTTTCTCTTACCCCCTGGTGGATACCATCCAGCAGTTCGTTGACCAGGGTTTTGGGCTCCACTCCCCCTTCATGAAACTGTCGGGCTGCGGCCAAAATTTCCGGCCCTTTGGCGTTTAGCAGGTCAGCCAAAAGGGTGAGCACCCCCTCCCGGTCGGTAAGGCCCAGGAGATGTTTGACGGTTTCATAGTGAACCGATCCCTCACCGTGGGCAATCACTTGGTCGAGCACCGAAAGCCCATCCCGCACCGAGCCGTCCGCAGCCCGAACCACGGCAGCCAATCCCGGTGGGTCAAAGGCCACCTTTTCAGCTTCCAGAATTCGGGTCATGTGTCCGGTTAAAACCTCCCGGGGAACACGCTTGAGGTCGTAACGTTGACAGCGGCTGAGAATGGTGGCGGGAATTTTGCGGGATTCGGTGGTGGCAAAGATAAATTTGACGTGGTGTGGGGGCTCTTCCAGCGTTTTCAACAGGGCGTTGAAGGACTGGGTGGAGAGCATGTGCACCTCATCCAGGATATAGACCTTGAAGCGGGAGGCGGACGGGGCGTAGCAGACGGTATCCAGCACCTCCCGCATCTGGTCCACCTTGGTGCGTGAGGCTGCATCGATCTCTTGAACGTCCGGGCTTCGACCACTGATGATTTCCTGGCAGGAGGAGCACTCACCACAGGGGTCTGGGGTGGTTTTTTCCTCGCAATTGAGGCACATGGCCAAGAGGCGGGCCAGGGTGGTCTTGCCGACACCGCGAATACCGGTGAAAAGAAATGCGTGGGGGATCCGGCCACTTTCCAGGGCATTTTTCAGGGAGCGGGTAACGTGATCCTGCCCCACCAAAGCCTGGAAGCTTCGAGGCCGCCACTTGCGCGCCAGGACCACATAAGAGGGCATGAGCGGGTAACGGTCCGAAAGAGGGTTGGAAAACCGGTGCGAAAAGAGTAGAGGGCGGCTCAGGCCAGGCGTACCACGGCACACAGATGATCCCGTTACCGCTGCTACCTTCCGGTCCTGACGGAGTTGGCGGGTATCTGTTGCGTGGGACCTGGCCGTCAACGCCGCCCACAATCAGCAATAAATCTATATCAAAAACAGATCCGACAAACGCCGATTCCAGATTTTGGAAAGGGTGTTGATCGGGAAAGTTCTGGCGGAGAGAGAGGGATTCGAACCCTCGGTACCTGTTACAGTACACACGCTTTCCAGGCGTGCACCTTCAACCACTCGGTCATCTCTCCTAAGAGACTTGTAAGCTCGGGTTCAGGATCGACCCGATGACGCGATCAAGATATCGTCAGGGGCCGAATTAGATCAGGTTTTACGCCGTTGCTCAAAGAAAAAATTTAACATTCCCCCACAAGCTTCAGCCAAAGGGTCTGAACTATCCAATCCAACAGGCTTTTTTGCTTGAGCCGTCTGGTTTGAAATAGGCGCTTGGTGCATCACTTTTGTCGGATCTCGAAACGTGGCAAATTGGACCGACCCCAATCGGGCTTCCACTCCAGCAGCCTGGCAGATGGCGCAGGGCTCAAGGCTGATGGCCAGCGTGGCATTGGTTAAACGGTAGTTGTCTGTCCGGGTGGCAGCCTGGCGCAGGGCGCGGATTTCTGCGTGTCCCAAGGGGTCTGATCCTTCCAGGGTGCGGTTGGCTCCCTGGGCCAGGATAAATCCCGTATTCCCCCCTACCACAGCCCCCACCGGCACCTCCCCCCGAGCCCCACCTTGGGAGGCCTCTACCAGCGCCAGTAGCAGTTGGCCACGGGACTCTTCCAGAAAATCAGAGGTGTTCATGAGCTGTTTTTTTTGAGTTTTGTTGGGGCGACTGAAAAAAACAACCGGACTATTGTGACCCCTGGGAATAGATATCCCCTTCTTTGGCCAACTGTGCCACAGGCCCCAGAAAGGTAAGGTCGTAACGGTGGTGATCCCAGGCGTTCAGGGACATGTCCCGGGAAAAGGCCCACCCTTCGTGAAAGAGTGTCCCTTCCTGGCTGCTGAGCACCACCCAGGCGGCTGGATTGACGTGTCCTTCCGGCCCATGGAGTGATTTTTGCCGATGGATCAGGAGGTCCGGCACATAAGCGGTGGGGTTGAGTTCTCCCCCCCAAGGGCCTTCCAGGGAGGCCCCTACCGGGACATCCAGACGATAAACCTGAAGAGTGCGTTTATCCAAAATCCGGAAGCGCAGAGGAATGCCGACACTCTCCTGAACCATCTCTTCAGTGGGCAGGGCTCTCACCTGATCCACGTGGGGGGCCAGGGGCAATCGGCTCATCACCTGGGATTCCACAGGCAGATAAACCTCTTTGGGTGGAGGGGGGTCCAAGTTGAGATTGCACCCGGTCAAAAGGAGCGCAGAGAGCGTGAGAGTCAGGGAAAGCAGGCGCATGGGAGCCGGGAGAGGAAAAGCGAAAAATGGCGGAGAGGGAGGGATTCGAACCCTCGATACCCTATCGGATATAACACCTTAGCAGGGTGCCGCCTTCAGCCACTCGGCCACCTCTCCGTTGATTGCCATAGGATCGGAGCAAATCCGGTCCTTGTCAATCCCCCCATCGCCCCAAAAAGGAAAGATCTTTATCAAGGCGAACAGGAAACTGGCTCATTCTACAGAAAAACGGAAACCTTACAAGAAAAACCAGTCATCATTCCGAAAAAAGAGCCTGCCATCCCACCAGGGAAACCGTAAAGGTTTTTCGTGCCATCCCCATTCCTCCAGGCCAAAAACCAACACCAGACCTTATTCCAGATGGCTGCCAGCCGTCATCCCATCCACTCCAGGGGCCGCTCTTCCATCATGGATGCCTGCTCCCTGAGAGATAAAATATGCTCATCCCAATAACGGCCATTGTTAAACCAGGGGAAGGCTCGGGGAAAGGCCGGGTCTTCCCAGCGTCGGGCGATCCAGGCGGCATAGTGCATCATGCGTAGGGTGCGCAACGCTTCGATCAGCAAAAGTTCCCGGGGATCGAAGTCATAAAACTGGCCATACCCCTCCAATAGATCTCCCAGTTGTGCGGTTCTGTCAGCCCGCTCACCGGAAAGACACATCCAGAGATCCTGTATGGCCGGTCCCCTGCGGGCGTCGTCAAAATCGACAAAATGGGGGCCAGCATCGGTCCAAAGAATGTTGCCCGGGTGGCAATCGCCGTGAAGACGAATCAGGTTGACGCTCCCGGCCGCATCAAAGCTGGCCCGAATGCGGGAGAGAAGGTCTTCAGCCAAGGTGCGGTAAGGGGTTTCCAACTCCAGGGGAATAAAACCGGATTCCAGCAAAAACACCATGGAAGCCTCACCAAAAGAGGCGATATCAAGGGTGGGACGTTCGGCAAACTCGGTCACGGCACCAGCCGCATGAATGCGCCCGAGAAAACGCCCCAACTGTTTGAGGTGGTCGGAATTTTCCAGGTCTGGGGCGCGTCCTCCCCGACGGGGATAGAGAGCAAAACGAAAGGTGGCGTGGGCGTGAAGGGTGGCGCCATCATCCAGAGCCAGAGGGGGAATGACCGGAATTTCCAGGTCGGCCAGCTCCTGGGAAAAGTGGTGTTCCTCCAGGATCGCTTCATTGCTCCAGCGGTTGGCTCGATAAAACTTGGCTACCAAGCCGTCTCCCTCCTCAATGCCCACCTGATAGACTCGATTTTCAAAGCTGTTGAGAGCCAGCAAGCTGCCGTCACAACGGTAGCCGATACTCTCCACCGCATCGAGAATGGCTTCCGGCCCCAGATTTCGATAGGGGGTTTTGTCCTCTGCCATCATGGTTGGCTCCGATCCCTGAATGAGTTGATATCAGAGACCTGGAATCCCTGAATGAGTTGATTTGGACCCTTAGCGTACCTGGCTGAGCTTGTCCAACAGCCTGAAGAGGTCCTGGAAGTGGCTGACAAAATTTTTATTTTCTTCTTCAATCTGTTGGTTGACCTCTTCCAGAGTGATTTTTGGGGTCGCCTCGTCATCTGAATCATCATCAAAAAGATCGAACACATCGTCCTCCGCTTCTTCCGCTTCCTGAGCCAGTTGATCCCGTTCACTGATCAAGCGGGCGATGGTTGTGGCGGATTGGTGCATCTCTTCCTGAACAGTGACCAACTCCTTAAAATCAGTCCGTTTACCGTAGAGCATCTCCCCGGTTCGACTACGCCATTTACCCAGGGAAGTCTCTTCTACAGAGAGCACCTGATCGGACTGAATCGTGGAGCGTCCACATTTCCAGTTTTCGATCTGCTCCATCAGGGAGAGATATTCTGATTTGAAGGTTTGGATGTCGAAGGCGGGGCAGGAGATGGTAAACCCGGAGGCGTTGATGATGAGATCGTCGGTGGACATCCGGGCCAGCTGGATCAGTTTGCCGGTATTTTGAGCCGAGCCACTGGAGTGCTTGGAAATTTGAATCAACTGTAAGGTTTTTTTCTGGACGTTGATGGCGCTTTCCAGCACTTCGTGGGCAGAATTTTGCACTTGTTTGGTTTTGAACGCAGCACCAGAGCTGCCCTCCATCACCTGAATGGCGCTGGAGGAGGCTTCGTTGGCTTCTCCAGCAATTTTTTGGGTGTTGTCGGAAGCTTGGTTTGCGGCTTCGGCCACTTCAATGGCCGCATTGCCCAGATTGGCGGCGTTGCTGGTCACCTCTTCAGAGGCCTTGGCTACCCCATCCATGGAGTTGGCGATATCCTGAATCAGGTCTGACTGATCAGCTACCGATTGGGTGATCTCTTCGTTGGCTTTGCGGACCAGATTCATTCCTGTGGCCATGGAGCGGGTGGATTCCGCTACCCGGCCTGCCTGGGATTGAATCTCCTCGATCTTTTCGGCAATCATGCGGGTGGCATTCTCAGTAGCCCGGGCAAGATCCTTGACCTCGTTGGCCACCACCGCAAACCCTTTGCCAAACTCACCGGCTCCGGCAGCTTCGATGGCGGCGTTCAAAGCCAGCATTTGCGTCTGCTCGGCGATGCTGTTGATCACCTCCACCACATTTTCAATCTCCCGAGCCGAGCCGTAGAGGGATTCCATCGCCTCCAGGGTCTGGTAGCTGCTTTGGCTCGCCTGATCAGACTCCGATTGGGCTGTTTCGCACTGCTTGCGCACACCCACCAGAGCGAGGCGAATTTTGGAGACTGAGTCGGTAACGGATTGCACCGAGGCGTTCACCTGTACCAGATTGTCGTTCACCCCGTGGAGGTCGTTACTCATCTGCTGGGCAGAAGTGGCGACCATGCTGACGCTTTGGCTGGCCTCCTGGGAGGCTGAGGCGATGGTGCGGATATTATTGGAAAATCGGTCGATGGCCTGGGAAGCCTTTTGGACGTCGTCGGTGGATTCCTCTGCCTTGGATTTGAGAATATTGGTTTCGTCGTGGAGATAGCTGTTGAGGGCCAGCACCTCTTCGGAGAGCTGCTTGGAATCAAGCGTATCCTTCTCCAGAGTGTTTTTGATTTCGGAAAGCTGTTCGGTGAGGATGTCGACAGTTTCTGACTGAAGAAAGACCGCCTGGACCGTGCGCACCAGGTTTTCGGTCATCAAGGCAAAAGCCTTATAGATCCGGCCCAGTTCATCCATCTCGCCGATGCCGGAGGTGTCGGTCTGAAAGGTCAGATCACCACCGGATATTTTTTCGGTCATGTCGATGATCTGTTTGGCCTGACAGCGAAAACGCCGTAACAGGATCGTCAGCCCCGCTCCCAATACCATCAGGGTCAGAAAGATCAAAAAGGTGAAAAACAGCAATCTTTCCCGGAATGAATCATCACCTGCCTGAACCTGTTGCAGCTTTGCTTCCATGCGCTGATCGATGGATTTTTTGATCGTTTCGATCAACACCCCCATGGCTTTGGTGGGCCCCCGATCCATGCCTCGCACCAGATGATCCACCTGTCGGTGACCGAGGGGATCCTGACCGTCAAATCGAAGCAAAGCATCCTCATACGCTTTACCCAGACGTTCGTGTTGTTGGATCAGTGCGGTGACCAAGGGGCCGATTTCATTGTCGAACCCCAGTGTTTTCGTCTCTTGACCAACCTTCCCGAGAAGCTCTCGAACGTTGTTTTCCTCATTGCGAAATTGGCGTTGATATTTTTCAAAGTCTTTGGGGTTCCAGCCTCGCAGGAGAATGTTTTTCCACTCCTGGACCTGTTTTTTAAAATGGAATTGGCTCTGGTGGGCATGGTCCAGAAGATTGGACATGGCGGTGGTTTCCGAGGAGTCGAGCATGCGGCCTCGGATCAGGGCAGTGCCTTCGATACCGTAGGAGATGACCGTTGAGAGGATCAGAAAAATCAGGAAGCCGGTGAGGATAATGATCCGGGTGGAAAAATTGACGGGTATGAGCTGCATCAGATGTTTCATCAGGGGTGCTCCCCAGGAATTGCGAATAAGAGCCATTATGGTTGTTTATTGCTATTGAAATCAATGGATAGGCGGAAGTTTTTAACCAGTAAGGAAGAGCGATAGTCAAAGGGGGGTGTCTGATTCAGCCAGGGAGGGTAGATCGTCATTAGGAGAAGGAGGGAGGATTGGATGAGGAGGGCTTAAGGGGGGGACGGTTCTCCCTCTCCTGTATGGAGAGGAAGAGGTTTCAATCATGATGGCAGCTGATTACCGATGGACCGGCATCAAGGTATGATGGGCTATCGTGGCTCGGGTTGGTTGTTGAATTCAGGGGCCAGGAGTCCATAAAAAAGGGAATCGGTCCACCCTCCTTCCGTCCAGTGGGTTTGTCGGTGGGTTCCCTCCAGGGTGAAGCCAAGATGGTCGAAAAAACATTTTTTATCGTTGTCGATGCTATAAATTTCCGCCCAAATCCGGTGGAGTGATAACTCCTCAAAACCATATTTCAGCAATACCCGGGCGGCATCCAGGGCGTAGTGATCGTCGATGTAGAGGTCGTCGTGGCCGATATAGATGGACAAATCGGCGTTGCGGTTGATTCCGTCGATATAGCAGAGCCCGGCAGCCCCCAAGAGTTGATTATCGGCCAGGGAGACGATGGCAAACATGCGGGTGTTGGGATCCCCCAGCACCACTTTTTCGAACCAACGCTCCTGCTGGGCCATGGAAAGCTCCCGATATTCCCGAAAATAGCGGCGGAATTTCGGTTTGTTGCGCCAATTGAGGAGGGGTTTGAGATCATCGCGTTCGATGGCGCGAAGGCCGGTATGTTTTCCAGTCAGCATGGTCTTTTACTCTTTTCCCGCAAGATCGCTTATCCAGAGGGTTTCCCCAGCCACTTTATCTACCCGTAGTCGCCTGCCAAGAACCTCTGCCAGTCGATAGGGGGGCAGGCTGTCGGCGGGGGCTGGGCGCAGGCTTTCCAGGTGTGTGGCGTCGAGTAGCGTTCCTGCTGGCAGATTCCGACACAATCGCAGGCAGCGGCGCTGGACGATGACAGTGTCAGTTTCATTGGCTTCAATGCGTTTGATACCGTCTCCCAGGGCCATCTCCAGCTCCCGGCTGCGATCCACCATCTCCCGCCAGGTTTGGGGATTCATGGAAAAGCCGTGGTCCGGGCCGTTGCGGTGGTTGTCGTCGGTAAAATGTTTTTCGATCACCCGGGCGCCCAGAGCGATAGCTCCCAGTACCGCACTGTGTCCCGGGGTGTGGTCCGAAAGCCCCAGCACCATGCCGGGATAGTGAATCCGGAAGCTTTCCAGCACCCGGAGGTTGACGCTACGGAAATTATCCAGGCTTCCGGTATAGTTGGTGTTGCACTGCATGAGGCCGAGCTGGGGGTTGACTTTGAGCACGGCCGCCACTGCCCGCTCCACATCTGCCAGGGTAGCCGCACCTGTGGCCAGAAAGAGCGGCTTTCCCCTTTGGGATACCTGCTGGATAAAGTCGGGCCAGGTGATGTCCCCGGAGCCGATTTTATAAGCCCGCACCAGGGCGTCGACCTCTTCCACGGCAGCGAGATCATAAGGAGTGGTCATAAACTCCACATCAGCCCCCCTGGCGGTTTCAGCCAGAGCTTCATTCCAGCTGCGGTTGAATTCATACTGTTCATAAATCTGATAGACCGGCTTGTCCCACTTTTCCTGGTGGGACATCTGCCCCCCCAAATTTCGGAAGCCGTGGTCGCTGACGATATCCTTGGCCAAAAAATGTTGAAACTTGACCGCATCCGCCCCCGCCTCCCGGGCCAGATGAATGAGATCCTGAGCCCGGGCCAGATCGCCGTCGTGGTTGGAGGCGATATCCGCGATAAAATAGGCTGGAGCGCCAAGGGAAATTTCCCGCTCGCCAATGTGCAGTGTCGAATGATAATTCATGGTGTGGATTTGCGTTCCAGATAAAGGTTGACCAGTGAGCGAATCACCTGCTCCAGATCCGGCAGGAGATAGCCAAGCCTCTCTTGTGCCCGGCTGACATCCAGCCCCAGGCTCTCCCCCCGTGGGGTTGGCAGTGAGGTGACCCGACCGATTTTAACGTGGTTCAAGGGGCGTTCCAAGGCTCGGGCCAGGGATTCGACAAACACCTGTTTGCTCACCGCCTCCCGACAGCTGACATTGAGAAGACCAAGAACCTCTTGATCCAGGAGATCAAAAAGAATCCGGGCGAAGGCGGGGGTATCCAGGGTGGAGGTGATGAAATCTTCAAACAGGGTCACGGGCAGGTCGTTGTGTATGGCCGCCATGGCCCATTCGATAAAGGTGGGACGCCCCGGCCAGCCACGAAAGCCGGTGATGTTGGTGCGCACCACCAGGGAACCCTCATAGCTTAAGGCAAACCCCTCCCCGGCCTGTTTGGAGCGGGCATAGTCGTTCAGGAGTTGAATGGGATCGGTTTCCCGGTGAAGTTGATGGCCATCGCCACGATACCAGTGATCGGTGGAGATCTGGATCAACCGGCGTCCCCGCTCCCGACACCACTGGGTGAGGATGGCGACCGCCCGGGCATTGATCCGGTAGCTCAATCCTGGATCAGCCGCGCACTGATCCAGGGAGACGAGCCCAGCGGCATTGATCACCACTTGGGGGTCCGCTTCGGTGAGGGTGGCCAGGATCGAAGCCTCTTTTTCCAGATCGAGGGTGAGATCGCAATGGTGGCGGGCGGCACCAATGATCCCCTGCCCCTGCTCATCCCCCCTCCTCCGCCTTTTGGCCTCTGCCATGAGAGCCTGGCCCAACATGCCGCTGGCCCCTGTGATGAGGATGGTCATGCCCTGCCCCTGCCCGGTGAGAGAAAAGTGTGGATATCAGTCATGGCAGCACAATGGCTGGGCATCCGGGTGGGGTCAAGGAAAGCCCATCCGGGTGACGTTGGGGAGATCGTCAAAAGCCCCTTCACGAATCCTGGTCTTTTCCTGTTTCAATACGCCCCTTGCGCCCGGAGTGCGTCACCACCGATGATGGTGGGTGGTGACGGAATCGACCGGTGGCTGGGCTCTCCATTTCAGGAGCGGGTGGGTGAAAAAAACGAATTCGGTTTTGGCCATTTTGCAAGCCCGCACCTCCTCCAGCAGACTGCCGGGTAAAGTGCTGCGTCCCCTGCTCGGGCAACCGATGCTTCAGCGGCAGATTGAGCGAATCCAACGGGCAAGCCTTTTGGATGGGCTGCTGGTGGCGACGAGCCTGAAACCGGAAGATGATGGGGTGGCCAAGCTTTGTCAGGAAACTGGTCTTCCCTGCTTTCGCGGTAGCCTGGAGGATGTCCTCGACCGCTATTATCAGGCCGCCTGCCGCCATGAACCAACACACGTGGTGCGCTTGACCGGGGATTGTCCTCTGGCCGACCCTGAGGTGATCGACCAGGTGATCCGCTGTCACCTGAAGGGAGGGTATGACTACACCTCCAACACCTTTCCCGCCACTTGGCCCGATGGCTTGGATGTGGAGGTGATTCGATTTTCAGCCCTGGAGAGTGCCTGGCAGGAAGCGCGTCTGCCTTCGGAGCGGGAACATGTCACCCCCTTTGTCAGACACGCTCCCGACCGCTTTGCCATCGGCCATGTGCGACATACCGAAGATCTCTCTCACTGGCGTTGGAGTGTCGATTATGGGGAAGATTTCGAATTGATCAGCCGGATTTATGAGGCTCTCCATCCCCAGCAGCCCGATTTTGGTACTGGAAAGATTTTGGAACTCCTGGCGAAAGATCCCCAGCTGGCTAAAATCAATCATCACTACACCGCCAACGATGGCTGGTTTAAATCCTTGAACGAAGATGAAGCGTTTCTAGCCGCCAAGAAGCCTCACCAGGTATCATGAAAGCCAAAAATCATCCCGACTGGAAGGTGCGGGATTCCCAACCATGGAATGGACAAAGAGCGTAAAACATGAAATCAAATCCCCGCTACAAGAGATCCCAGGAACTGCTGAAACGGGCCACCCGCACCATCCCCCTGGGTTCCCAGACCTTCAGTAAATCCCATCAACAGTTTCCCTCGGGAGCCGCACCCCTGTTTCTCAGCCATGGCCAGGGGGGGCGGGTGTGGGATGTGGATGACAACAACTATGTGGACCTCATCTGTGGATTGCTGCCGGTGGTGTTGGGCTATCGGGATCCGGATGTGGATGCCGCCATCCGTAAGCAGCTGGACCGGGGGATCTGCTTCAGTCTGGCGACGGAGCTGGAGATGGAGCTGGCGGAACGATTGGTGGAGATCATTCCCTGTGCCGAGGGGGTGCGGTTTGGCAAAAACGGTAGTGACGCCACCTCCGGGGCGATTCGCCTGGCACGGGGGGTGACCGGTCGGGATCGGGTGGCGGTGTGTGGCTATCACGGTTGGCAGGATTGGTATATCGGCTCCACCAGCCGGGACAAGGGGGTACCCCGGGCGGTATCGGAGTTGACCCACCGTTTTGTCTACAACGACCTGGACGATTTGAACACCTTGCTGAAATCTCATCCGGGGGAGTTTGCTGCGGTGATCATGGAGGGGATCAACAGCGAGGAGCCCGATCCGGGATATCTGGCGTCGGTCAAGGAGCTGACCCATCAACACGGGGCGCTCTTTATTCTGGATGAGGTTATCACCGGTTTTCGCTTTGCCCTGGGGGGAGCCCAGGAAATGTTTGAAGTGACCCCGGATCTGGCCTGCTTTGGCAAATCCATGGCCAACGGCATGCCTCTTTCAGCTGTGGTGGGGCGGGCTGACCTGATGGCCCAGATGGAGGAGATCTTTTTTTCCTCCACCTTTGGCGGCGAAACCCTCTCCCTGGCAGCCGCTATCGCCGTGGTGGATAAAATGAAACAGGGGGAGGTGATCAAGGGGTTGTGGGCCAAGGGGAAGCGTCTGGCTTTCGGAGTGCAAATGCTGTTGGACAGCTCCGGTTTGGGAGAGTTGATCACCCTCCACGGCATGTCCCCCTGGAAGCTGATCGCCTTTCACGATCATCCCCAGGCTCGGGCCCAGGCCATCCGGACCCTCTTTATCCGGGAGATGCTGGAAAACGGCATCCTGATCGGCAGCAGCCACAACCTCTGCCACGCCCACGATGATGACGATCTCGAACGGGTGTTGAAGGCTTGGCGAAATAGTCTCGCTGTGATGTTCGTGGAGCTGGATACGGGGAAGCTGGAAGAGCGCCTCGAAGGCCCGGTGATTGAGCCGGTCTTTACGGTTCGCGGTGGGGGGGGAAATCCCACGGCGGGCCGGTGATGTGTGTGTCGGTTTGGTGATATGTGAGTCGGATCGCTGATGTCTGGGGCGGGTCTGGGGATTCGTTACCTGGATGGTGTGTTGGGATGGGGGAGGTGTGGGGTGAAAGGCAAAAGGGTTTTGATCTTTCAACAGCGGGCCTGGGGCGTTGGGGCGGGGCACTATTTTGCCAAGAGGCTCCAGGAAGAGGGGGCCGAGTTGGCCGCCCTCACCCTTAAACAATCCACCCACGCCTTCACCCTCTCCCAAAAGGAGGTTCACTATCAGCTGGTGGTCAACAACGACCAGCTGATGATGGATCCCAAGGCCTATCTGGGGGAGGATGACTATTCCCTGGAGGAGATCTGCCAGGAGCTGGGGGAGGATTCCATCTGGCCCATGGTTCAATCCCTGCGCAACCACGTCAAATCCTATCAGGACAAGTTTTACTATAGCTTTCGGCAAAACCTTCCGGATGAGGAGATCATCGACTATGTGAAGGCGGTCTATAAATGTGCCCGCCATATCTTTGATGAGTTCAACCCCCAGGTGATTTTGGGGCTTAATTTTGTCGCCCTGCCACAAATTTTTTTCAGCCTGTATGCCCGAACCCGGGGATGCCGGTTTGTGGCGATACACGACTCCAAGGTGCAGGGGATCTCCATCTTTTCGACGGATCATCGCTATACCGAAGGGAGCTTTCACCGCAGGCTGGAGGCGTTGAATCAGGGTCAGGTGGAGAGTGACAACCGGCAGCGGGCCAAGGGGTATATCGCGGGGTTTCGCGACTCTTTCAAAATTCCCCTCACCGAAACCCCTCCCCCCCCCATGAGTGCCTACGAAAAATTCAAGGATCTCCTACGCCCCTACATCGATACCGTCTATTGGCTGCGCAGCAAGCCGGTCAACCGCATGGCCAATTTTGGTCCCACCATCGACCACCCCACCCCCCGGATTATCGTTCGGGATCACTATAGCCGAAAACGCTATCGCCGGAGCGCTGAAAACCGCCGCTATTTTCCGGTGGAGGGGTTGAGCAAATATGTCTATTTCCCCCTTCAGGTGCAGCCGGAGCACTCCATCGATGTCGCGGCCCCCTATTTCAGCAATCAGATCGAAACCGCCCGGCTGTTGGCGATGTCCCTCCCGGGAGATTATGTCCTCGCGGTGAAGGATCATCCGGCCATGGCCGAGCTGCGTCCCCCTTCCTACCTGGAAAAGGTGGCCCGCACCCCCAACGTCAAGCTGCTGGATTTTCGCATTCCTTCGGAGCGCTTGTTAAAGGGGGCGGCTCTGGTGATCAGCCCCAACTCCACCACGCTTTCTGAAGCCACCTTTTTTCACATTCCAGCGATCCAGCTGGGAGATCTGGGCACCACCCTCAAGCTTCCCAACGTCTTTTTTCACAGCGATATTCGCTCCATAGCGACCAAAATCAAAACGCTTCTCGCCACCGATTTTCACACTGAGGCCTATGAGCGACAGCTGGAAAATTTTGTCGCTGCCGCCTTCGATACCGGTCTCACCTGCGACTATTATGGCAAGGGTTCTGATGGCCAACCCGCCATGGAAGAGCTGTATCAGGGCTATAGGCGGGAGGTGGTGCAGATTTTTGCCCAGGAAAAAGGATCAGACCCATCATGAAACATATAGTCGTGATATCCCGTCAGATATCCCCACCATCCTGAGCCTGCCCCCGTGATATTCAGAGACAAAACCCATCCACCCACCCAAAAAAGACCGCCCCTGGTGGTGGGATGGTTGGGTCATGGCAATTTTGGCGATGAGGCGATGGCCCTGGCTCTGCGGCTCTATCTGAAACGCAGGCTCAACCACACCCGCTTAAGCTATTATGATGTGGGGGAGATTCCACTCTTTCAGCAGCCCGACGACCTTGCCTTTGACGCCCTGCACCGGGTGGCCACCCCCCGGAAAATCAAGCAGCTGCTGGATCGTTTATATCTGGACCGTTTCGGCACGATCCTTTTGGGTGGCGGTGGCATCCTGCACTCTGAAAATTCCATCTCCTGGAAGCTGAAAATCATCGACAGGCTGAAACGGCGCCACCCCACCCGACCCACTGGGGCTGTCAGCATGACCCTGGGGCCGTTCAAAACCGACGGGGCCAGAAAGCTCTGCCAGAAACTTTTGCAGCGACTGGATTTTTTTCACTGCCGGGATCAACCATCAGCCGCCTTGGCCCAATCCCTGAACCCACAGCTGGAAATATTCAGCTCATTCGATATTTCCCTCACCCTGCCAACCCTCTGCCCGGAAAAGTGGCCGGCTTCCCATACCAAGAGTGAGGCAGGTCCGGTGGGGCTTTTTTTATTTAAACATGCCGCCCGGGAAGGGATCTCTTCACAAAACCCTCTGGAAAAAAAACAGTTGCGCCTGGTGAATGAAATATTGGCTCGGGGGCGCAAGGTGCAGCTTTTTACCATCTATCTGGGACAGGGGTGTCTGGATGCTTCCCTGAATCACTTTCTTAAAGCGCAATCAGCCGATCCCGAAGGGGTATCGATCCACACTTTTGATGGGGATATCTTCCGTACCATCCAGGCGATGCAGCGTTGTGAGGCGGTGGTCTCCATGCGCTACCATGGGGCTGTGTTTGCCCATTTGTTGGGGATTCCCTATTTATCTTTGGCCTATACCCCGAAAAACAGCTGGTTTATCCGTACCATGGGCTACCCTGAAGAGATGGATTTGGCCTTCCACAACCCGGATGCCCCCTTTGAACCGGTTTTGGCGGGGATCGAGGGGCTGTTTCAACAGGGGAAACAGCTGTATGATCACACCGTGCCTTTGGAGAGAGCCATGGCCGCTACCAGAGAGGATATGGAGCGGGTGATGGAACGATTGGCCTGAAGGGGATCGGGTGGGGTCGGGTGATCCCGCTGCCAAGGCCACTACTCCCTTCCTATTATGAGCGGCTCATCCATAATGATGAGCGGCAATCCGTTATTTGTCCCCTTGAGGAATTCAGTATGGAAATTATTCCCAGCAGCAGCCCCCTCTTTGCCAAACATTTTGCCAGGCTGTGGCGTCTGACGGCTTGGCGACATCCCCTCTATCAACCCCGCTCCATCCGCTATGCCCAGGCCTATACTCAAATTGAAAAGGCCCGCAATCTCTCTTTTGTGGTGTGTGAGGGGGGAGTGCCCCTGGCCGGGGTTCTCTGGTTTGCCCTCACCCGCGAAGGCGAGCGGGAGCTGTCGGTTTTTGGGTGGCCGGTGCTCTATCTGGAAAACCAGCAGCTGGATCCCACCTTGAAGCGCTCTTTGGGGATTCAGGTGAAGGAGCAGGTGCAACAAACCCTGGGGATGGAATCCCCGGCCCTGGCACCGGCCAAGCTGCTCTATATGGATCCACTGCTCCAGGGGCGGCTCTCCTTTTTTGGGGAGATGCTGCTATCCATTGGGGCCAGAGCCCAACCCCGGGTCATCACGGTGGTGGATCTTTTCCAGTCCGAAGAAGCCCTGTGGCAGGGGGTGCGCAAAAGTTATAAAAGCCTCATCAACTGGGGAGAAAAACATCTAGAGCCCCAGATTGTTTCAGGCCGGGAGATGACTGGAGAGAAAATGGAGGCCTTTCGCCAAAATCATATTCAACAGGCTGGTCGGGAAACCCGTTCTCCACAAACCTGGGCGCTACAGCGGCAGATGGTGGAGGCGGGTGAAGGTTTTTGTGTGTATGGCCATTGGCAGGGGGAGTTGGTCAGTTCATCGCTTTTTCTTCACTCCGATCACTATACCCTCTATGGGGTGAGCGCTTCGGAAAGAAAGCTGTTCGACAAACCCTTGGCCCACAGCCTTATCTGGAAAGCCATGGTGCATGCCAAATCCCTGGGGCATCGCTATTTTGAAATGGGGGATCGGTTATACCCGGAGCTGGGTGCCACCGGCCCTGTGCCTTCGGAAAACCGATCCGAGCCCACCCCCAAGGAGATGGGTATCAGTCGTTTTAAAGGGGGGTTTGGCGGGGAAGAGTGGGTTCATCTGGAGCTTTACCTCTAGGAGCCTCCCTGGGGATCAGGCTGTTTCCCAGAGGGCGGGGTTGAGAAACCGCTCCCCCTTTAAGGCAAAGGGCTCCCAATCAGGAAAAGTATCGTGCACGGTGGCCGCCTCCTCTACGATATCGGCGAGTTCATCCGAGGTCGCAACCCCTACCAAAATGTGATCGAGTTCTTCCAGGCTCATCACGAAAGCCAGTGCCCCCCGCAGCCGGGACCAGCCGATCTCCTGAAGATATTTTTGATAGCGTAAGAGATCCCCCCGAACCGGCTCGAAATAGTCGGGAACCGCCTCAGCGGCCATCAACAGCACTCCCTGTAGAAAAATGGAGCGGGCGTGGATCTCCACCCCCCGATCCTTGAGGCGGCGTAGATGGCCGGAAGCGATCAGACGTTGATCGAAAAGATTGATCGGCAGCTGGATCAGGGTGGGTGAAAACCGCTCCAGGATGGCATCGATCTCCTCCCCGCTATAGACCGAAACCCCGATTTTTTCCACCAGGCCAGCCTCAACAAGCCCCTGCATCTCCAGCCAAAGCCTCTCCCCCCCCGGCATCAGAAGATCCGCTGCACGGTGGATGAGCAGGCCATATATGCGAGGTATGCGTAGCCGTTTCAAGGAGCGCTGGAAACTGGCTACAAGCTCCAAAACGGATTGATCGCTGATGTGGGATGATTGAATAAAAGAGGGGGTTTTGGTGACGATTTTAAAGGGGTGGGTCGGGTGCAGAAAGTTGCCCAATACCTGTTCCGATTGGCCATAGGCGGGGGCGGTATCCAGGAGGGAAAGCCCCTCCTCCCTGGCCAGATTCAGAATGGCTTGGGCTTCTTTGAGTCCGGGCTGGCCATGGTGGTTGGAGAGACCATAAGCCATCCCCAGCTGCACGGTGCCAAGGCCGAATCGGGCCAAGCCGGAAGCTTTCGTGGTGGGTGTCGGATTCACACGCCTCTTCCCATCGTCGAAGTCCCTTCCAAACAGCACCCCGCTCCTCTTGGGGATCAGAACGATGCCGGGCTGAAGTTCAGGACTCCCGATTCAATTCCGTCAGCTCTGCCACCGTGAGAAAGTGGGGATTGTCCCCGGAGTTGTATTCAAAGCCGTCCGCTACCGGCACACCCTTTTCACCCAGGCCGTTTTCGGCATAATTGCGGGATTGAAAAAAGGTGATGGAGGGTTGGATGACAAAATGATCATCGAAGGAGAGGGTCAGGTGGGAGTCATCCTTGGGGCACATGATCTCATGGAGTTTTTCCCCGGGCCGAATGCCGATCTCCCGGGTGGGAAATCCAGGCGCAAAGGATTCGGCCAGATCGAGAATCCGCATGGAGGGAATTTTGGGAATAAACACCTCCCCTCCCTTCATGCGCTGAAAGGATTGCAGCACAAAATCGATTCCCTGATCCAGGGTGATCCAAAAACGGGTCATGCGCCGATCCGTTATGGGGAGTTCCTTGACCCCTTCCTGGAGCAGCTTGTGGAAGAGCGGCACCACCGACCCCCGGGAGCCGACCACGTTGCCGTATCGCACCACTGAAAAACGGGTGGGATGCCCCCCGGCAATGTTGTTTCCGGCGACGAAAAGTTTGTCGGAGACGAGCTTGGTCGCTCCATATAGATTGACCGGATTGGCGGCTTTGTCGGTGGAGAGGGCGATGACCTTTTGCACCCCACATCTGAGTGCGGCATCAATGACATTTTGTGCCCCGTGGATGTTGGTTTTGACGCACTCCATGGGGTTATATTCCGCCACCGGCACCTGCTTGAGGGCGGCGGCGTGGATCACCAGATCGACGTTGCCCCGCATGGCCATCTCCAGGCGCTCCCGGTCCCGGACATCGCCGATAAAAAAGCGCAGGGCGTCGTGATGGAACTCCCGTTCCATTTCCGACTGCTTCAGCTCATCCCGGGAATAGATGATCACCTTTTTTGGGATGAATCGATCCAGGATTCTTTGCACGCATTTACGCCCGAAAGAGCCGGTTCCGCCAGTTATCAATATGGTTTTGTCATCGAACATGTCGGATTGAATCCATCACGCTGCTGGGAGGGCCAAGGGGGAGGTGAAGTGTCCACAATGCTGGCGCATCAGGGGTGCCGAAAAGGCTCGGGTGCATTTGGCACACTGAAGCTGCCAGGAGCGGTCATTCCCCAACCTTGGAAAAGCGATCCACCCACATGGCGGTGGCTCCAGCTACAGCGGCCGGCATGGCGAGAAAATTGACCCCCGGAATCAGGGTGGCCAACATCACCGCAAAGCCAAAGCCCAGAGACATCATGCGGCTGGTACCCAGTCGGCGGCGTACCTGCTTGCCGCTCAGGTTGTGATTGCCCAGGGGATAGTCGGCATACTCCACCGTAAACATCCAGGCGGTGAAGAGCATCCAAAAAATGGGTGCCGCGACGTTGACGACGGGAATGAGGGTGATGATCAGAAGCAAAATGGCCCAGCGCAAAAAATAGAGCCATTTGGAGAGTTCGTTCCAGATTGCGGGCACCAGGCGCTTCAGCACCCCGCCTCCCGGTCCACCCTCAAGGCCACGACCCATCAGATGCCCCTCCACCCGCTCAGCCAAAAGGCCGTTGAAGGGGGCTGCGATCAGGTTGGCTACCAGGGCGAAGAGGAAAAAGACAATCACCGCCGCACCGATAAAAAAGAGCGGCAGCAGCAACCATTCCAGCCATCTCAGCCAGCTGGGCAGCCACTCGGTAAATTGACCGATGTAAAGCTCATACCAGCCAAAGCCGTACCAGGTGCCAAAACCGAACAGCAGGGAGTTTAACAGGAGAGGCAGAAAGACAAAACGGCGCAGACCGGGCTTGAAAATCAGCCCAAGGCCTCGGAAAAGATAGAAAAAGCCCTTGATGGGGTCGGTCATTTGGGTTGCCAGTCATCGCTTTTGGCTTGGGCTTCGGCGATCTGCTCCGGGGTCATGTCTTGAGCCGCGATGGCGCGATTGTCAAGCCCGTCGGTGAGGCCGTTCATGGCGGCCAGGGTAAACCACATGTAGGCGGCCACCAGGTCGGGGTCGACCCCTTGTCCCGTGGCATGGAGAATGCCCAGATTGTTCATGGCGTTGGGGTCTCCCTGTTGCGCGGCCAGTTGAAACCACTTGCCCGCTTCCACAGGGTTTTCCGGCACTCCCAGGCCTTCCATGTGCATGGTGCCCAGATCGTGCTGGGCGGCAGCCATGCCCTGCTCTGCTGCCAGGCTGTGCCATTTGAAGGCTTCGGCATAGTCCTGGATGACCTCCCGGCCTTCCAGAAAGAGGGCGCCGAGATTGTGCTGGGCCTTGGGATCACCCCACTCGGCCATGGTAACCAGAGCGGTGAGATAGTCGTCCTGTCCTCCCAGGGCGTGTAGACCCTTGGGCATGTCCGATGGGGGAAACGCCATGGGGTTCGCATCCTCAATACTGATCATTTCCGGTAGCGCCATTTTACCAGCCTATCCTTGTTTTCCCAACCGGGTATGAAACGATTTCGAAATCAATCGAGCCGTGTTCACGAAAAATCCGGTGGATGGTGATCCCTTTAGGATTGACCCGCCTCTTTGGCCAAACCCTGGGCCAGGTGGGAGGTTGGGGGGGAAAGACGGTTGATCTTGACCCGGATGTCCCGAACCGGCAGCACATAAGGACCGGCCTGCCGTAGCTTGGGGCTCAACTGGGCGATGGAAGCTTTGGCTGCCTTGTAGGAGGAAAAATCTCCCAGGAAAATCAGGTAGCGGTCATCCTCCAAGGGAAAAAGGTGGAGATCATCCCCATCGAAGGCGTTTTGGTCACTGATGGAAGAGGTGTCGAGTTTTTCCGCAGCCTGTTTGCGCACAATCATCAGCTGAATGGAATAGTGACTGCCATTGGAGTTTTCCAACCATGCTCTGGAGGCGGACTCCCGTTTGGCCAGGATCGATCCATTCAGTGGGCCGGATTGGCCGGGTTTGACGGAGGCATGAGAAGCCTTCCGGACCCGGACAGGTTCGTGGCCGATGGCGGTTTGAATCGCCTTTTGGGTGGCGGTATGGAGTGCCAGTTTGGTGGTTTTTTGACTCGCCTTTTGACTCGCCTTTTGACTTGAAGTGGATTTCACTGCCTCCCCCATGGGAGCCGTTTCAGTGATCCGCTTCAGGGGATGGGGTTCCGGCAAGGCCTGGATACTCGCTACCAGTGTGGTGCGGGGATCGCTGTTTTTGCCATCCCAGGAGCCGTGGTCGCCAAAGCTGCCACTTGAAGCCATCGTGACCACAGGGGTGTTATGGCTGTCAGTGGAAAGCGTCTTTTTGGTGGCAGTCTCAGCTTTGGTTTCGGCTGATCCAGCCAGGATTCCAGCCAAAACCGGCCTGGGGGAGACATCCATCACCTCGATCTCCTGGCCACTGTGATAGCCGCTGGTGGCGGGATCGGAGCCTTTGCTTTTCATGGCGCGCTGGAAGGCCACCCGGGTTTGGTTTAAATGTTCGAATTCGGGCTTGGCCGGGCTTGCTATGGCCGGTTTGGGCTCCGGCGTGGATTCGACGATTTTTTCCCAACCTGGGGAGAGCAGACCGCTGCCGATGAGAAGGGCCAACCCCGAGGTGGCTGCCAGGGCAACGGCAGGGCGCCACATCTCTGACGGATCAATCCGCCGCCCCCGGGAGAGCACTCTCAGGCTTCGTTTGCGTGGATGTGGGTGTTGGGGGAGTTCCTCTTTGGAGTCACCCCGGGAATCGGATGTTTCCCCAAGTTGATCAGAGGTTGCTTTGGGAGCCACCACAGCCAGGGCTTCCTCCCCCTCTCGGATCGCTCCCAGCACATGCCACCCTTCGATTTCCGTTACCCGCTCCCGATAGCCTTTCAAAAGGGCCATGTGGGCCAGACGATTGAGTTCCCGCAGGCGTCCGGCGCTGGCGGCATGCATCTCGTGAATGGCCCCTGGGGTAAAGGGGCCGGGCTCTTTGCGTCCGGTTTTGGTCAGGCGGTGGTGGATGTAGCGTTCGGTCTCTTCCTTGGCCAGAGGGGAGAGGTGAAAAAAGCCGGAAAGCTTGTCCACAAAGTGACCGGTGCGGGAAGAGCCCAGCAGTTCATCCAGTGGAGAGCGGCCCAGAAGCACCACGCGCAGGCCGTTTTTGTTTTCCCACCCCTTGTCCCCCAGCAGGGCGATTTCTTCCAGAGAGGTCAGGGGCATGTCGTGGGCGTTGTCGATGAGAATCACCACCGGCTTGAGAGGAGACGCATCCAAAGCCTCTTGGGTATCGACCCACTCCTCGCCAGCGCTCTCTTCTTCAGCCCAGATGCCTCCCAGACGCTCTTTGAGGCGGCGGGTGGCTTTGCCGGGGTTGGGTAGCTCTTCCAGCCCCAAACCCCGATCCAGCAGAGCATGGACCTCTTCAGGTAAAATGTTTGGATGAGGCAGACGAATGGGGATCATCTCTTCGGTGAGACGCTCGGCAAGCATGCCACAAAGCAGGCTCTTGCCGCTGCCTCCGGGGCCGATCACCTTCCAGATTCCCGGACCACTCAGAATGGCATCCACCATGGCGTCCAAGGCAAATCCCCGACCACCGCCATCAAAAAAGAGGCTGGTGTCGGTATCGTTGCTGAAGGGAAACCGGTCCAAACTGTACTGTTCCAGATACATCTCGTTTTCCTCGATTGAGTCTGGGGGGTGGCGTTGGGGTGTCAGTCCCGTCTTTTCACTTGAAAAGAGAGTGCCTGCCAAATTTTTTGGCTAAATCGTGACAGGGAGTATGCGATATTCATGCCATATCCAAGGGCACTGATTTCGAATCATTTCATTCCACCACACCCTTTCCAGTGCAGCCCAGGGTGGGAAGGGGTTCGTCAATTCAGTGACGGAATCCAAAAAAGGGGGCGTGCAAGGGAAGACGAGAGGGGTGCAAAGCGGCAGAAGAGGGCAGATTTTGCCTGAAGAGGGAAAGTTTGTTTGGGGAAAGATCTTTGCTTTGCATAGGGGGGCTTCAGGGAGATGGGGGGAAGGATCAGGGATGAGATCAGGCCTGCCCCATACCCCCGGCCTGATCTCATCCCTTGTCAGACTTTTTTTCTGGAGCAGCCTGGCCAGAATCAGCAGCCAACCCCATCGAAGGAATCAGCCAGCCACCACCCCAACCACCGCACCGGTGAGACAGGTGGCCAGGGTACCCGCCACAATGGACTTGAAACCAAGCTCGATGATCTCCCCCCGTCGCTCCTTGGCCATCTCCCCCATCCCCCCAATCATGATGCCGAGACTTCCCAAATTGGCAAAACCACAAAGAGCATAGGTCATGATGAGGCGACTGCGGGGAGAAAGGGCTTCGTCGGAAAGCTTGGCCAGATCCAGATAAGCGATAAATTCGTTGAGTACCGTTTTGGTACCCATGAGCGCCCCGGCCTGAAAACTCTCCCCCCAGGGGATTCCCATGAGCCAGGTGACCGGCGCCATGATAAAGCCCAAAAGTCGCTGGAGGGTGATGGCGGATTCTCCCAAATGGGGCAAGAGCCCCAGGAGTTGATTGGCCAGATTCACCAGGGCTACCAGCACCACCAGCAGGGCCAAAATTTGGATGAGGAGCGAAACTCCCTGGGTGGTGCCCCGGGTGATGGCATCCATGGCGGAGCTGGTCGATTCCGGCATGACCAGGTGACCGCTGGTGGGAGGGCCGTCATCGGGTACCATTAAAAAAGCCACGGTGATCGCGGCTGGAGCGCTGATGATGGAGGCGGTCAGAATATGTCCCAATGCTCCGGGAATGACCGGTTCCAAAATGGCTGCATAGAGCACCATCATGGTGCCGGCAATGGTGGACATCCCGCAGGCCATCAAGGCAAACAGTTCACCCCTGGTCATCTTGGCGAGATAGGGGCGGATCAGGAGGGGAGCCTCCACCATACCGACGAATACATTCATCGCAGCCCCCAACCCCAGAGCACCGCCGATGTTGAGTCCTTTTTCCAGCAGCTTCGAAAACCCGCGCACCACCCAAGGCAATATCCGCCAGTGAAAGAGCAGCGCCGACAGGGCGCTCATCACCAATACCAACGGCAGCCCCCGGAAGGCCAGAATGTAAGCCGCTCCCGGAAAGGGTTCGGCAAAAGGCAAACTCCCCCCGCCCAGATAGCCGAAAACAAACCCGGTTCCCGCTTTGGTGGCCCCTTCCAGCGCCAATACCAAGCTGTTGAGGGTGATGAAAAAATCTTTGAAGAGGGAAAATTTTAAAAAGAGTAGTGCCAGTAACCACTGAAACAGGATGCCTGCGATGACGGTTTTCCAGCGGATTTTGCCGCGATTTTCACTCACCCCCCAAGCGAGCCCCAAAAAAACCAGAAAACCGAACAATCCCTGTATCATCATGGTGGCCCCCTCCCCTCCTCAATCCCATCAATGGCAACGGCTTTGAACATCCATCACTTTTGGCCGTAATAGTCGAGATACCAGGTAACGAAACGATCGATGCCCTCGGTGACGGTGGTTGCGGGCTTGAATTGGACATCCCGGGTGAGATCGGTGACATCGGCGTAGGTGTCGGGCACATCCCCCGGTTGCAGGGGCAGCATGTTCATCGTGGCCTTTTTGCCCAGCCTCTTCTCCAGGGTCTCGATATAGTCCATGAGATCCACGGGGTTGTTGTTGCCGATGTTATAGACCCGATAGGGAGCCAGGCTTGTGGCCGGGTCTGGGGCATCGCCGGACCACTGGGGGTTACCCTGGGGAACTCGATCCAGCACCCGAATCACCCCTTCGACGATGTCGTCGATATAGGTAAAATCCCGGCGATGTTTGCCGTGGTTGAAGACATCGATGGGCTCACCGGCCAAAATTTTACGGGTAAAGAGAAAGAGTGCCATATCCGGACGACCCCAGGGGCCGTAGACCGTAAAAAAGCGCAAGCCGGTGGTGGGGAGCTGATAAAGATGGCTGTAGGTGTGGGCCATCAACTCGTTGGCTTTTTTGGTGGCGGCATACATGGAGAGGGGGTGGTCGACGTTGTGATGCACCGAAAAAGGCATGTCGGTGTTGGCGCCGTAGACCGAGCTGGAAGAGGCGTAGACCAAGTGCTCCACCCCGTGGTAGCGGCACCCCTCCAGGAGATTCATAAACCCTACCATGTTGCTCTCGACATAGGCGTGGGGATTTTCCCGGGAGTAGCGCACTCCGGCTTGGGCGGCCAGGTTGACCATGCGCTGGATCCCCTCTTTGGCAAAGAGATCCTCAATCCCGGCCCGATCCGCCAGATCCAGTTTTCGGAAGGTGAATCGTTCCTGATCCTCCAGGCGCTTCAGGCGGGCTTTCTTGAGATTGACATCATAATAGTCGTTGAGATTATCAATCCCGATCACCTCGTCCCCCCGCGCAGTCAGGCGCAGACTCAGTTGAGAACCGATGAATCCTGCTGCTCCGGTAACGAGGATTTTCATGTTTTCGCCTATATGGGGTCGATGTCCAAAGGAGGAAAAATTTAAAAAAAATCCCGAAACCATGATGTTGGCCCCGGGGTGGTTCAGGCTTGGAGTGGACTCCTCCCCCCCGCTCTCTTGACGGAACGAGGGGAAGGAATCCGGTTCAGGTGTATTTCAACAGGTATGGATCAACCTGGTGAAAGATATCCGACTCAGGCTTGCTGCTGGGCGAAATAGGAGAGTGCACCACCCGAGCGAATCATGGGCAGATCTTCCTTGCCTTGGGCCAGATCCAGGGGAATCTCCTTGGAGCCGTTGACCTTCAGCGTCAACTTTCCGCTCTCCAGGTTGGAGGTGTCCAGGGCGAGCTTGTCCCCTTGTTCGATCTGGTCATAATCGGCTGGATTTTCAAAGGTGAGGCCCAGAATGCCGAAGTTGGCCAGGTTGGCCAGATGAATCCGCTCGAATCCTTTGGCGATCACCGCTTGAATCCCCAAAATCCGGGGGCACAATCCGGCATGCTCCCGGGAGCTACCCATTCCGTAGCCGTCACCGGCAACGATAAAGCCGTGACCACCGGCATCACGCAGGGTGATGGCACGGCTGCTGAAGGTGGGGTCGGCCTGGATAAAGGTGGCCTGCTTGGCATACTCGTCGGCGTTGGAGCGCAGGGCGAGATATTTACCAGCGGGTTGAATCAGGTCGGTGGTGACCTCGGGTCCCAGTTTCAGCAGTACTTCGCCTTCGAGGGCGGCAGGCAGCGGCGCCAGGTCGGGCAGGGATTTGATGTTGGGGCCAAAGCGCAGCTCCACCTTATCGGCTTCTTCTTGGGGAAGAGGTGCGATGTAGGCGCCCATATCCACCACCATGGGGGTTTCGTTGATGGTGATGGCACCATTCGTGACTTCCCGCACATCCACCAGCTTGCCAGCGACGGCACTGGCGGCAGCGGTGGCCGGGCTCACCAGATGCACATCAGCATCTTGGGTTCCGGAGCGACCGGCAAAGTTGCGGTTGGCGGTGGAGAGCATGACGCCGTTGGTGGGGGGGCTGAAGCCCTGACCGATACAGGCGCTACAGGCATTTTCCATGATACGCACGCCTGCGGCAAAAAAGACCTCCATGTAGCCCGCTGCGGCCAACATCCGGGCCACAGCCTGGGAGCCCGGGGCGATGGCGGTATCCACCTGGACCCGTTTGCCCCGGAGGATTTCGCCCACTTTGGCCAGGTTGGCATAGTTGGCGTTGGTACAGCTGCCGATAAAGACCGCGTCAATCGCCATGCCCGCATGGTTGGGGACCGGCTCCATGGATTTTAGGCGGGGATAGAGGGCGATGGTGGGGGCCAGTTCCGACAGGTTGATTTCCACTGTGCGGGAATAGGTCGCCCCTTCGTCTGCCATCAGGGGTTGATAGTCATCCTTGCGCTGACGCTGGGTGAGATAGTCCTGGGTGACTTCGTCGCTGGGGAAGATGGAGAAGGCCACGCCCCCTTCCGTTCCCATATTGGTGATGGTGGCCCGGTCCGTGACATTCAGGCTTTTGAGGCCCTCTCCGGTATATTCGAGGCAGATCCCTTTGTTGCCCTTGATGCCGATTTGGGCCAGGACATTGAGGATGACATCTTTGGCGAGGATACCCCCGGGCAGAGAGCCGGTGAGCCGGACTTCGACTACTTCGGGCATCGTGATCTTGTAGGGTTTGCCCGCCATGGCAAAGCTGACATCGGTTCCACCGGCACCCATGGCCAGCATACCCATGCCACCGGCGTTGGTGGTGTGGGAGTCGGCTCCGAGGACCGATTTTCCGGGCTGGGCGAAATCTTCCAGAAAGACGCTGTGGCAGATGCCGTTACCGGAGCGGGAAAACCAGCAGCCATATTTTTTGGAAAAGGTTTCCAGATAGCGGTGGTCGTCGCCATCAATGAAGCCTACCTGCAGGGTTTTGTGATCCACCACGATGACGGCGGTGGTTTTGACCCTGGGAACACCCATTTTTTCGAAGGCCAGAGCTGCGGCGGTGCCGGTGGCATCCTGGTAGAGGGTGTGGCTGAATTGGATCTGCAGAGGTTGTCCCGGAGCGGGCAGTTCAGAGATGCCCCCAGCGGCGTTGGCCAGCAAGATTTTCTGCGCTACATTCAGTGCTTTCATCGGATTTATGGACCCCTTTTATGTGCTAGAACGTATCTATATAACGAGAGCGCCCAGCAGAATATCCCGGTCGATCCGAAAAAACAAGTCAGCCTGCCAGCATGTTGTTCCGATAGCTGTAATTTAAGAATAAATCTTTCTTGTAAAATGGCTGGATCAGGTGGGGAACATCTCTGTTCAGTGGGAATTCATGCCCTGGAGGCGCGAGGGAATGGACATGGAAAGCCCATCCCGATCGTGATCATCGGCGTGGGTTGAAAGGTGCGTGGTTTGGCCATGATTGTTGAAAGGTGCGTGGTTTGGCCATGATTGGGGATGGGGGTTATACCAAAGCTGAAAAAGGGTGTGGCGGCAGGAAAGAAGGGCCTTGAAAAAAAAGAGGTGGAACTCCAACGGGGTGGGGCTATGATGACAAGTTTGTGGGATGGAAGGTAGAGTCAGGGAGGACGATCTTTTCTGGCATCAGGTTTTCTTGACCCAAGAATTATTTTTTTGTTTTAAAACATATAATTACAACATTCAAGTGGCGCTGATGGAAGGTTGGGGATGAACTGAATGATCAAGGTGTGGCTGGGGGGATGGGACCAACAGAAGTTAGGTTAGCTTGTCTAAGGGTAACTATTCAGCTTCGTTAGACTGCATGAAGGAGGGCCGCTGACCTTCAAACAGCAATTGCAGGGCTTCGGAAGC